>CAYXTH010000052.1:0-6899 GCA_964468025.1 uncultured Muribaculaceae bacterium
ACATACCTCTGGTGTATCTGTTGTCACGCCAGTGGCAGTGCAGAGTAGCTATGTACGGAATGGATAACCGCTGAAAGCATCTAAGCGGGAAGCCAACTTCAAGATGAGTTTTCCCATTTCTTGTAAAGTAAGATCCCAGAAAGACTATCTGGTTGATAGGCTGGAGGTGGAAGCATGGCAACATGTTGAGCTGACCAGTACTAATAGATCGAGGATTTAATCCTATAATTATTTTTTCAGAGATATTTAACACATTATCATGTTTTCAGAGAATTATTTCTCTAATGTTTATTCGTGACGATAGCGAAGTGGATACACCTGTTCCCATCCCGAACACAGAAGTTAAGCACTTCAGCGCTGACAATAGTGTAAGCTAAGATAAGACGTTGCGAATTTTTTTGTGCATAAAAATAAGTTGGCTAATTACCAACTTTTTGTACCTTAGGTTCAATACATAATTTATACATATCAACTTCTAATACTAGGGCTAATTTCCAAAGCGTACCTAGTGAAAAAGTTTGATGTACATTATTTTCTATATTAGAAATAAACTGTTTAGAATAATTTGCTTCATCCGCAAGTTTTTCCTGTGTCCAACCTTTTTTCTTTCTATAATATCTTATATTTTTACCTATAAATTCATATACATAATTTTCATTTTCTCTATCAAATAACATAATTCTCACCACCACTATATTTATTTTCCCATATTTTAATCAACTTTACGTGTAACTGTTCGTAGCACATTTTCTGTTATGGTAATACGTTACATATGATAATATAAGAAATATTGTAGGTACAAGTACCATAGAGTGCCTGCTGTGAGTTATATTAAAAAGTCATAAAATGTTTATGATTTTTTTCTTATACTATTGTAATATTATTTGTCTTTTTGATATAATAAACTAGGTGATTGAAATGGAATATAAAATAACAACACGTGGAGAAATGGACACTATTGAGCTTGCTCAAAATTTAGAATCTGAAAAATTTCCTAATATGGTAATATGCTTAGATGGGGAGTTAGGTAGTGGAAAAACTGTTTTTACAAAAGGTTTTGGTAATGCCCTTGGTATAAAAGAAACAATTACATCTCCTACTTTTAATATTATTAAAGAATATGATGGGGAATTACCATTGTATCATATGGATGTATATCGTTTAGATGGTGATACAACTGGTGTTGGTATAGAAGATTATTATACAAAAGGTGGAGTAGTTATTATTGAATGGGCAAATATGATAAAAGATATTCTTCCAAAAGAAAGATTAGATATTAAATTTAAAATTGCAGGAGAAAATTCTAGGGTTTTAATTATTAAGCCATATGGAAAAGCATATGAAGAATTATGTGAGGCCGTATTATGAAATATTTATTTATAAGTAGTGCAACTGCTGATTTAGTAGTCGCTATTATGATAAATGAAAAAATAGTATATGAATACAATAAAACTTGTTTTAAAGATATGTCTAAATATATGATGCCTGCACTTGATAGTGCATTTAAATATTGTAATATAACACCAAAAGACTTAGACAAAATATTTGTAGTAACTGGACCAGGTTCATTTACAGGTATTAGAATAGGACTTACAACTGCTAAAACAATGGCTTGGGCACTTAATATACCACTTGTCCCTATATCTACATTGGAAATGTTATCTAGTGGTAATAGTAAAAACGTAATTGCCTTAATGGATGCTAGAAGGGGTTATGTTTATGCGGGTGGTTATGATAAAGAACTAAATCCATTTATGAAAGATAAATATACACTGCTTAAAAACATAAAAGGAAATAATTTTGTAAGCAACGATGAATTTAATTTTGCTGTGGAAAAACCTAAAATTGATATTTTAAAACTACTAAAAAAACACGAAAATGAAGAATTTAATCCTCATAAAGTAAATCCTAAATATTTAAAGAAAACAGAAGCCGAAGAAAAATGTTTAAAGAAGTAAAACCAAAAGAAATAGAAAACATATTACAAAAATACTTTGAAACTTATAAGGCAAACGATATTTATGAAAAAATCTTAATATATGAAGATAAAAAAATAAAAGGAATTATTTCATATAGCATCATTTATGAAAGAGCCGAAATAAATTATATAGTTACTATAAATGAATATAGAAAACAGGGAATAGGTACAAAACTATTGAATGAAGCCTTAAAAAATATAATAAAAAGCAAATGTAAAATAGTAAGCTTAGAGGTAAATAATACTAATACATCTGCGATAAATTTATACTTAAAGCAAGGTTTTGTAAAAAAAGCGATAAGAAAAAATTATTATAAAAATGGGGATGCCCTTTTAATGATTAAAGAATTGGTGGTGAAACAATGAAAATTTTAGCAATTGAATCAAGTTGTGATGAAACAAGTGCTTCTATTATAGAAAACGGCACAAAGGAAATCGCAACAGTAGTACTTTCTCAAATGAATACGCATGCTTTATATGGTGGGGTAGTACCTGAAATCGCAAGTAGAATGCATATTGAAAATATTACAATAGTAATAGAAGAAGTCTTAAAAAAAGCAAACCTTAAAATAGAAGATATAGATGCCTATGCGGTTACTTATGGACCAGGACTTATTGGTTCATTGTTAGTAGGATTAATGAGTGCAAAAACACTTGCATATACTTATAATAAACCTTTAATACCAGTACATCATATAGCAGGACATATATACGCAAATAACTTAGTAAGACCATTAGAATTTCCTTTAATAGCATTAGTAGTAAGTGGTGGACACACGGATTTAATTTATATGAAAGAGAATTATAAGTTTGAAAAATTAGGTGGAACACTAGATGATGCCGTGGGTGAAGCCTATGACAAAGTCGCAAGAGTATTAAATATACCTTACCCAGGTGGACCGCTTGTTGATAAATTAGCTAATACTGGTATTGATACATATGATTTACCATTGCCTTTAAATGATAAAAGTTATAATTTTAGTTTTAGTGGTTTAAAAAGTGCGGTTATAAATTTAGTACATAATGAAAAACAAAAAGGAAATGAAATTATAAAAGAAAATCTAGCAACATCATTTCAAAATAGAGTAGTAGATATTTTAACAAAAAAAACAATGCACGCCCTTAATGAATTAAATGTTAAAAACCTAATAGTTGCGGGTGGAGTAGCCGCAAATAGTTCTCTTAGAGATAGCCTTACAAAAGAATGTGAAAAAAACAATATAAACTTTATAATACCCCCTTTAAATTTATGTACAGATAACGGTGCAATGATAGGAGCGGCTGCATACTATGCTTATAAAAGAGGAGATATTGCGGATTTAACACTAAATGCCAAAGCTGTGGAAGAATTAAAATAATCCACAGTTTTATTTTTACACCTATTTTTTTTATATGAATATAATACTATGAAAAGAAAGGGGAAGATTTTTTGAAAAAAAATTTAATTTTAATTATTTTAGTAGGACTTGTTATTTGGGGACTATTTATATTTAATAATGATAAGGAAGAAACTTTAAAAAAAGTTACCGTAGGGGAAGTAACCCACAGTATATTTTACGCTCCACAGTATGTCGCTGATGCACTTGGATATTATGAAGACGAAGGACTTGATGTTAATATAACACTTATATCAGGTGCTGATAAAGTAACATCAGCTGTGTTATCAGGAGATGTTCAAATTGGATTTTGCGGTTCAGAAGCAACTATTTATGTTTACAATCAAGGACAAAAAGACTACTTAGTAAACTTCGCAGGACTTACTAAAAAAGATGGTAGTTTCTTAGTATCAAGAGAAAAAATAAAAAATTTTAAATTAGAAGATTTAAAAGGAAAACATATAATTGGTGGTAGAGAAGGTGGTATGCCCGCAATGACACTTGAATATGCCTTAAATAGTAATGGTATAAAAAATACAGATACAAATATTGACACATCAATTGATTTTGCATCAATGTCAGGTGCATTTATTGGTGGTACTGGTGATTTTGTAACTTTATTTGAACCAAGTGCAAGCACACTAGAAAAAGAAGGGCACGGATACGTAGTTGCATCAATTGGAGAACTTGGTGGTGAAGTTCCATATACTGCTTATAACGCTAAAAAGAGTTATATAAAAAATAATCCAAAAGTTATTAAAGGATTTACAAAAGCAACTCAAAAAGGACTTGATTATGTACATAATCATAGTGCGAAAGAAATAGCAAAAGTAATTACTAGTTATTTTCCAGACAATAATGAAAGTGAAGTTGCACAAATTGTAAAAGCATATAAAGACATAGATTCTTGGTATGCTACAACATATATAAGTGAAAAAAACTTTAAACATATAGAAAAGATTATAAAAAATGCGGGTAAACTAGATAAAAATGTACCATATAAAAAATTAGTTGATAATACATATTCAAAGGAAAAATAATGGAAATACTAAAAATTGAAAAGTTAAGAAAGATTTATCACACTAAAAAAAGAGAAATTTTAGCAGTTGATAATTTTTCTTTTAATTTAGAAAAAGGTCAATTTATTGCTATAGTAGGCCCTAGTGGATGCGGTAAATCTACCATTTTAAAAATGCTTTGTGATTTAGAAAAAAAATCAAGTGGAAATATTATTTTTGAAAATGTAACATTAGGTTATATGCCACAAGGTGATAGCTTGTTTGAATGGAGAAGTGTTTTAAAAAACTGTTTGCTAGGTCTTGAGATAAATAATGTTTTAACAAAAGAAAATACAGATTATGTAAAAAAACTTCTTAAAATATATGGCCTAAAAGACTTTATGAATGTATATCCAAATAATTTATCAGGGGGTATGAGACAAAGAGTTCTTTGAATATAATATAGACACTTTTAATTAAATTTTAAAGTAAAATCAAAATAAGTTTTTCTATTTTATTGAAATGTGAATAATATTGTAGGTTTGTATCTCTTATTTTTGCTTTAGTATTTTTATAGATAATCTCTTTTATTTTGATATAGGTTTATCATACAAATATTTGTTTATAAACATATTTTTATAATTTGGTAGAACATAAAAAAGATTATTTGTGATAATCTCTTAAATTTTTTTCATAAATATATTTGTAAAAAGTATTAGACTGCTTATTATAAATAGTGATAAATACATATAGATTTTATCTCCAGTATTTGGATTTTTGACTTTTTCATTTATAATATTTTTTTCATTAACATTATTTTTCTTTATTGTGAATTTAGATGTTGGTTCAACTCCGGTTTTATAAGACACTTTTATTTCATAATTTCCTTCTTTTAATGTTTCAAGATAATCTTTTGAAAGAATAATTATAGTACTTCCTTTTTTAACAGTATAGTTTTTCTTTTTAAGTAATTCTCCATTTATGTATACTTTATCAACTAATGAATAATCTCCATCTAATTTAAATATTAAATCTTCATTATTATATGTAAGGTCTTTAGTTATGAATTTATATTGTATTGGTTTAAATTTTGCTTTTACACTGACTTCACTGTCTGGCATTACAAATGAATTATCAGTTATTTCAACATTATTATTATCTTTATCAAGTACAACTACTTTATCAAGTATATAACCTTTATTTGGAGTAATACTTAGATTAACAATATTACCTTTTCTAGCACTATTTTTACTTATAGAAATTTGACCATTTTTTATAGAAGAATCTACATTTATATTATAATCTATAAAATTATATTCATAGGAAATGGTATATAAAGGAGCATTAACATATCCACCATCTTTCCAAGTGACATTATTTATGTTATTAATTTTGATGAATGTATCATCATTTATTGTATCTTGGTTATTAGAATAAAATCTAAAATTAACGATATATTTATAACCTGACTCTAGTTTTATTTTTAAATTTTTATTGCCCAATGAAACGATATTGCATGCATAAGTAACCATATTACTGGAAGTATAACAATTAGTTGTATTATTTCCATCAATGTAATGGTGATAATAATTTGTTCCGTCTTTAATAAGTGATTCTACATAATTCCCATTCTTATCATATTTTTCTATATTTGTGTAATCATATATAATTAAATTATCAGTCTCAGCATTTATATTTAAAGTTTCCATATCTATTAAATCATTTTCATTGACATTATTTATACTAAATTCTACTTTATCTAATTCTAATGCACATAAACTAGAACAACTAAACATAAATGCACAAATAATAAATATTATTTTTTTCATTCTACCCCTCCATTTTTAAATATTGTTTTGAAACTTTTATACCTATATATGATAAAATCAATAATATCAAATAAACTATTATTTCATCATATGTATTTGGATTTTCAATATTATTTTTTCCCATATTTTCTTCCGTTTTTTTATCTATAATTGAACTATCATTAGATAATTCCTTTTTATCAATTATATCAATTAAATCCTTATCTACTTCAATAACAGGATAAAAATCTACCATATCATCTTTCAATGATGAAGTCCAAACTCCTACAGATAATGATGAATCACTTTTTTTATGAATAAATAAATTGTGAATATAATTTTCGTTATGACTTGATGTTGCCCATTTTTTAGCTGTAAGGAAATTTAAAGAATTATCTTTTATTAAGAAAGCATATTTGTTTTGATCAAAATCATCTGCAATTGTATTTAATTCATCGCTTGTAATAAGTCTTGATTTATAATCAGTGTAATCAATTGAATCATATGTTTTGTTTATTATTAATTTATCATTCCATATATTTGTTTTTTCTTTTATAAATTTAAGTAATTTATTAATATTATATATATCTACATTCGTATTTTTCCATTCGTAATTAGATGCATCACATTCTTCTTTATTATCAGGGGTCATAACACCATTTCTAAAACAATAACTCCTTGTTTCAGTTGTTTTTTCTCCTGCTATAGTTGATCCTAAACTTTCTTTAGCTAATAATAC
>CAYXTH010000053.1:0-6886 GCA_964468025.1 uncultured Muribaculaceae bacterium
TTAATTACATCATATTTTTCTTGTTCATTCATTCTTAATTCAACCTTTCTCATTTGTGTCACCTCAGTGACTTATTATATAACATTGAGACATTTTCGCAAGTTAATCATACACACAGTTTACACATTTTGACTTTTAATATAATCTTTGTTATAATCTTGTTGGTGGTTATTTATGAAAATAAATTCAGTTAATTTATCAATTTCTGCAGTAAGAAGAAGCCAATATCCTGTAGACAATAAATCAGAATATTTGCTTATAGGGCGTTCTAACGTTGGTAAAAGCAGTTTTATAAACACTTTGGTAAATCGTAAAAATTTTGCACGCACATCAAGTAGACCAGGTAAAACACAAACTATAAATTTTTATAATGTCAATGATGATTTTTATCTTGTAGATGCTCCTGGGTATGGTTATGCTAATACAAGTAAAGCAAAAAGAAAAAAATTTGGTTTAATGATAGAAGATTATATTGTACATAGAAAAAATTTAAAACAAGTTTTTTTACTTGTAGATTTTAGGCATAGACCAACAAATGATGATATACTTATGTATAATTATTTAAAATATTATAAAATTCCAGTTACTATTGTCGCAACTAAATGTGACAAAGTAGGGATAACATCACATCAAAAGCAAAGAAATACTTTATTAAATGAACTGGACTTAGTCGTTGGTGATGATTTTATAATGTTTTCGAGTGTGTCAAAACTTGGTAGAGAAGATATTTATAAAAAAATTGAAGTTACAAAGTAGTTACATTTTAAAATATCTATCATAAACTAGTGATAGGTGGTTATATGAAATTACTAATAGACGAAAATAAAACAATTGTTTTTTTTAATAAAACAATTGATTTTACTGATATGAAAAACACTGAAAAATTTTTAAAAACTATTATAAACAAATTACAAATAAATTATAATTTAAAATTCAAAGGATACTATGATGTTACTATATATTTAGATAATATATATGGTTTCGTTGTTTGTATTGAAAGTGAAGATTTAGACTATTTGGATTATTTTGATAACCAAATTGAAATGAATATAAAAGTAATAGAAAACACTTTTTTATATAAATTAGAAGAATTACTTGATAAAAAACTATTAAAGAAATTCACAATATACAAGAATAAAGAAAACCTTTATTTAAAAACAAAAGAAAATATTTCTAATATAGAAATGGGGATAGTAATAGAAAATTCAAAAATAATTTATAAGGATACACTTAAAATAATAAATACAAGTGAACTTGTGAAAGGATGATTAGTATGAAAAAACCAGTAGTCGCATTAGTAGGAAGACCGAATGTTGGTAAAAGCACAATTTTTAACCGTTTAGTTGGTGGAAAAGTTGCGATTATAGAAGATGTTCCAGGGGTAACAAGAGATAGAATATATGGGACTGCAAGTTATAGAGATTATTCTTTTCACATTATTGATACTGGGGGAATAGATATTTCAGAAGGTACCTTTAATGCAGAAATTAAAGGACAAGCCCAACTTGCGATTGATGAAGCAGATGTAGTTTTATTTGTGGTTGATGGGAAAGAGGGCTTAACTTTAAATGATTATGTGGTAAGAGATATTTTAATTCACAGTAAAAGAGAAGTTATAGTTGTTATAAATAAAACGGATACAAAAGAATATAAAGAAAATCATCAATTTGATTTTTATGAACTTGGGTTTGATAAATATATTGAAGTAAGTGGTGCACAAAATGCTGGATTTTACGATTTATTAGAAGAATTAACTAGCGATTTTAAAGAAATACCTGATGATTATGAAGATGATATTATTAAAATGTCTGTTATTGGAAGACCAAATGTTGGTAAAAGTAGCTTAGTAAATGCTATTTTGAATGAAGACAGGGTAATTGTAAGTGATGTTGCAGGAACGACAAGAGATGCGGTTGATACATTATTTACTTATCACGGTGAAGATTTTGTTGTTATTGATACAGCGGGAATGAGAAAACGCGGAAAAATGTATGAAAACGTTGAAAAATATAGTCTACTTAGATCATTAAAAGCAATTGACAGAAGTGATGTTTGTTTGCTCGTAATAGATGCAGATGAGGGTATTATTGAGCAAGATAAACATATTGCAGGTTATGCTAAAGAAGCTGGCAAAGCAATTATTATAGTTGTTAATAAATGGGATACAGTGGAAGATAAGGATAAAAGTATGAAAGAATTTACTAAAAATATAAGAAATCAATTTCAATTTATTAGTTATGCACCTATTGTATATTTGTCTGCACTTACTAAAAAAAGAATACATACTTTAATGCCAGAAGTTAAAAGAGTATATGGTAATGCGACAAGAGAGATTAAAACAAGCTTATTAAATAATATTATTACTGATGCATATTCTCTTAATTTGCCACCTACTTATAAAGGTAAAAGACTTAAAATATATTTTTCAAATCAAGTTGGTATAAAACCACCTACATTTAATATAAGTGTAAATAGTAAAGGTTTAATACATTTTTCATATGAAAGATATTTGGAAAATAAAATTAGAGATAATTTTGATTTTGAAGGAACTCCTATTGTACTTAGATTTAAAAATAAAGGTGAAGATAATTAAAAAGGCAACATAAAACGACTAAAAATAGTCGTCTTTTTTGATAGAACTTAATTTTTAACTCTTCATATACTAATGTAGGAGGTTGTTAAATGAGATTTTCAGATAGTTTTTTTGATAGAGTGGAGAAGAAGACTAATGTAGGAAAACAAACTATATTAGATTTAGCGAATAAATTACAACAAAGTGATTTGAAAAATGAACAAACTTTAAGGGAAGTTATTAGGGAACTTGGACAAATGACAGGCAAGGATGTTTCGAAAGATAAGGAAGATAAAATAATTGAAGCGGTAGTTAATGATAAAGTTCCAAAAGATTTAGATAAATATATATGATAAAAGCCATAATATTTGATATGGATGGAGTAATGTTTGATACAGAAAGTTTATGGGTTACATATGGTAAAAGTCTTTCAAAAGAATTAGGATATGATGTACCGGAAGAATTGTTTATAAGTACTGTTGGTATTGGTAATGCTGAAACAAAGGCTATTTTTGACAAAAATTTAAACTATAGTTTTCCAATTATAGAGTTTAGAAATCTTTATCATAAAAAAATAAATGAAATGGTATTAAAAGGAAAAATAAAAGAAAAGTATGGACTTAAAGAACTACTTGTTTATTTGAAAAATAATAAGTATAAAATTGCGATAGGTTCTTCTAATATAAGAAAACAAATAAATTTATACTTAAAATCAGCAGGTATTTCTCCTGATTTTTTTGATATTATAATAAGTAGTGATGATGTTTCAAACGGTAAACCTAGTCCGGAAATTTATAATAAAGTAGTAAGTTATTTAAATGAAAAAAGGGAAAATGTTTTGATACTTGAAGATTCTTTATATGGTGTAGTTGCTGGGTATAAATCTGGGTGCAGGGTTATATTTATACCTGATGTAATTAGTCTTCCAAAAAATATAGAAAATCTTGCATATAAGAAAGTAAGTTCCTTAATGGAGGTTATTGATATATTAAAAAACAAGTAAATATTACATACTTGTTTTTATATTACAATAGCAAACAAATTGCTTGATCCTTTATTAACTAACTTAGTAAGAGTATTTTGTAACTTAAACCTAATCACGTCCGGCATAAGAGATAATTTTGCTTGAATACCTTCTTTAACAATAACGTCTAAACTTCTACCAAAAATTTCACTTTTCCATATATTATTTTTATTGGCCTCTTGACCTTCCATGATATGATTTATAAGCTCCTTACTTTGAATTTCAGAACCAATAATAGGTTCAAAAGTACTTTCAACATCTACTCTTATCATATGAATAGATGGTGCAACTGCTTTAAGTTTAATACCATATCTACTACCTTGCTTAATGACTTCAGGAGTTTCAAGTGTCATATCAGACAAGCTTGGAGATGCGACACCATAACCAGTTGATTTAACCATTTTAATCGCATCTTTAATTTGATCATATTCTTCCTTAGCTTCTCCTAAATCTTGAAATAAAGTTAATAATTGTGAACGACTAGTAATATCAACACCAATAATTTCTTTTAAAATTTGATCATATAATTCACTTGGTGCTTTCAAAGTAACATTAACAACTCCATTTGATGTATTTACATCAGATAAATATGCCTTTGAAATATAATCTGAATATTCTAAATTATTAGTAATGTTTTTTATATCTTTAAGTTTATCTATTTCATAAATGCTGCTCCTAATAGTTTCAATATAATTTTTTTTAAGCCAATTATTTGGTGATAAACATGCAATCCAATCTGGCATTGAAACATTTATGCAGGCAACAGGAAACTCATATAAAGCTTCTTTTAAAATACCAACAGCGTCCCTTTCACTCATCACATCTACATTCATTGGTATAACAGGAACATTGTATTGTTCCTTTAATTTATCTGCCAAAGATTCAGTTTCTGGAAGCATTGGATGGGTAGTGTTTAATATAACAATAAACGGCTTACCAATTTCTTTAAGTTCATTGGCAATTCTATTTTCTGCCTCTACATAATCATCACGGTCAAACTCACCAATGGAACCATCTGATGTCATAAGAATACCGATACTAGAATGATCTTTTATAACTTTTTCAGTACCAATTTCGGCAGCCTCAATAAAAGGTATTTCTTCATCATACCAGTATGACCTGACTCAGTGATACCCATAATTCTTTTTGAAAATTGCTCAAAAGCAACCTGTATTTTTTTATACTGATACTTCACTTTTTTTAATTCTATAATGAATTTCTAGTTTTTTATCTTTCGTTACATATATCTTATCAATTAATTTATTTATAATTTCTCTTGTTGGATTTTTCATATCTAAAAAGTTTTTAATGATATCTAAATATTCAACACAGCAGGAAGAATCTTCATTTATACTAGAAATTTCTTCGTTTAATTTTTCTAATTTTTCTTTTGCAGTTTTAATATCTTCTTCAGTAATTTTAAATAATCTTTGATAAGTTTCTACATTTATAATATTATTAAATTTATCATCATATAAAGAGTCTTGTTTTCTTTTTAATTCAGCTGTCTTTAAATTAAGTTCATCAATTTTTTTTAATTTATCTTGTTTAGGATCAACATACTCACTTTTGATAATATTTGCAAACTCGTTTTTATCATTAATATATTGATTAGCCATAGTGCTTAATTTGTCATAGACTGTGTTTTCTAATTTAGTATAGTTAATATAATGAGAAAAGCATATATCATATTTGCTAAACTTACGATAATTATTGCAATTCATTGTAACTCTATCTCTTTTTTTATCATAACTAATACTCATTCTAGCACCACAATCTTTACAATAAACTAAATCAGATAGAACATAATTAACATTTCTTCGTTTAGGATTATAATTATCCCGCGAATTTTTAATAGATTGTGCTATTTCAAATGTTTTTCTATCAATAAGTGGTTCGTGTGCATTTTCTTTAATGCACCATTCATTTTCAGGAACATTTTTCATTTTCTTAATTTTATAGTTTACTTTTTGAATTTTGTGTTGAATTAAATCTCCAACATAAACTCTGTTTTTGATGATATTACTAACTGATGTGTGTTTCCATATTTCAGGATGGTCAAAGTTATTTAATTTAGCACCAGAGTATTTATACATAATAGGTGTTGGTAATTCTTCTCTTGTTAAGATTTCGGCAATCCCAGAACTACCATAACCAGCAACATATAAATCAAATATTTTTTTTACAACAGGAGCAGTATTTGGATCTGGCACTAGTTTATGTTTATCTTCGGGATTTCTCATATAACCATAAGACGGAGCACTCCCACAAAATTTACCATCTTTTTTCATTTGAAGTAAGTTTGAACGTACTTTTTTAGAAATATCTTTTGCATACATATCATTCATACTTAATTTAAATGGCATCATATCTGAACCACTAGTTTCAAAAAAAGTATCGATATCGTCATTTACAGCAATATATCTGACATCATTTTCTGGAAAAAATGTTTCAACATAGAAACCCGTCATAACGTGGTCACGACCTAATCTTGATAAGTCTTTTGTTATAACCATATTTATTTTTCCACTTTCAATGTCGTTTAACATTCTTTTAAAATTTGGACGTTCAAAATTTGTTCCTGTATAACCATCATCAACATAAATATCAACTGCAATTAATCCTTGTGCTTTTAAATAACCAATTAATAAACTTCTTTGATTGGTGACACTTTCTGATTCCATATCATCTCCATCTTCACGAGATAGTCTTATATAAATGGCTATTTTAAAATTTGTATTATCTATGTTATATCTATTATACACTTTTAACTCCTTTCGCTAGACAATACTTTCACTTTATTAGTAGAATTAATTATATTATTTTTTTCGTTCGTTTTTAATACTTTTAATGAATTTTTATTAGCTATATAATATTTATATATACAACTTTTTAAAACTTCTTTTAAATCACAACCATTATTATCATAAAATTCTAATGTGTCATACATGATTATTCCTCCATAGTCAATTCTATGTATAATAGTTTATAAAAATTACTATTCCTCATAAATTATCACAGCTTTCTATTGATATTCTTTATAATAATTCTTTCATTTGTGATTTCATCAAACATACTTTTAAAAAATCAGTATGCAAGAAATACTTACATACTGGTATATTATTCTTTATTTTCTAATTTTTCTAAATCTTTAATACTTTCTAGATAGTGAAGTTCAACTTCACTAGGTCTTAAAGCAATTCTGTCTTTATACTTATCATATTCTTTTCTTGCGTGATTCATTGCTTCTTCATGACTGATTTTACCAGAATCTTTTAAAATATCTTTTC
>CAYXTH010000054.1:0-6698 GCA_964468025.1 uncultured Muribaculaceae bacterium
CTAGGCCTTATTTTCTTTGGTCTAACTCATTTTAACTGTCAAAGACAGGATATAAATATATCACATTATTTATTAAAATGCAATACTAATATTTTTAGTTTTTTTATCTTCTAACTTAAATAGTACTAAGTTTATTTAAAATTGTATTTAGTTCTTTTTCTTCTTTTTCTAGTTGTTTTCTTTCCGCATCTACTATATTTTTAGGTGCTTTATTAACATAGTTTTCATTTGAAAGTAGTTTTTTTCTTCTTTCTACTGATTTAAGTAAGTTATCTTTCTCTCTATATAGGGTTTCAATTTCCTTAGTTTCATCAATTAAATTATCATAATATACTTTTACAGTATCTTTCATAAAATTAACAGTTTCATATGGTAAGTTTTTATAATCAATATCTTTTAATTTTAAAAGTTTTATAAGTAAATTTATATTGTTTTCTAAATATTTATTATTAAATTCTAAATAAACGTCTTTTACATTATTTTCTAATTTTATTTTACGTATTTTTTTAATAAATTCAATAATTTCATCCATTTCAGGTATTTCATTGTAGCCACCTATTTTTGGATAATTAGATAGCATAATTGACTCTTCACTGTCTTTAAGACGAGTATATATCTCTTCGGTAACAAATGGCATAAAAGGATGTAGCATTTTTAATATAGCTTTTAAAACATAAAGTAGTACTGATGATGTGGTATCATTCATATTTGTTTTTGAAAGTTCAATATACCAATCACAAAAATCATTCCAAATGAAGCTATATAATTTACTACCAACTAAATTAAATTCATATTTTTCCATATGTTTTTCTATATCTTTAATAGTAGTATCAAGTCTTCCTAAAATCCATTTATCAGGAAGTGATAAATCAGAAAGTGTATAAGTAAAATTTTCGGTATTCATTAAAACATATCTTGATGCATTCCATAGTTTATTAATAAAGTTCCAAGTAGATTTGATTTTGTCAATATCAAATTTTAAATCAGTACCACTAGCACTTGTGGTTGATAAATAAAATCTAAGACTATCTGCACCGTATTTTTCAATTATATCCATAGGATCAATACCATTTCCTAGGCTTTTACTCATTTTACGTCCTTCTTTATCACGAATAAGCCCGTGAATTATACAGTCTTTAAATGGTCTTGTTCCCGTAAATTCTAATCCTTGAAATACCATTCTATTAACCCAAAATGGAATAATATCATAAGCAGTTACTAAAATATTGTTTGGATAATATCTATTTACCATTTCCATATCATCTGGCCATCCTAATGTACTAAAAGGCCAAAGAGCAGAAGAAAACCAAGTATCAAGAACATCTTCTTCTTGTACCCATCCATCTTCCTTAGGAGCATCTATTCCAACGTAAATTTCATTGTCCTTATACCAAGCGGGAATTCTATGACCCCACCAAAGTTGTCTTGAAATACACCAGTCATAAGTAATTTCCATCCAATGTTTCATTGTTTTTTCATATCTCTCAGGCACAAAATTTACTTTAAGATCTTTATTTTTTTGAACTTCAAGCACTCTGTCCGCAAGTGGTCTCATCTTAACAAACCATTGTTTAGAAAGGTATGGTTCAACTATGGCATCACTTCTTTCGGAATGTCCTACTGAGTGAGTTATTTTTTCAATAGCAATTAAAAGGTCTTGTTTTTTTAAATCTTCTACTAGTTTTTCACGACATTCAAATCTATTCATTCCTTGATATTTACCGCATTTTTCATTCATAGAGGCATCTTTATTCATAATAATTATTTTTTCTAAGTTATGTCTATTTCCTACTTCAAAGTCATTCGGATCGTGAGCAGGAGTTATTTTAACAACGCCTGTTCCTTTTTCC
Source organism: uncultured Muribaculaceae bacterium (assembly GCA_964468025.1). Taxonomy (GTDB): domain Bacteria; phylum Bacillota_I; class Bacilli_A; order RF39; family UBA660; genus Coprosoma. The sequence continues at coordinate 1,851 of CAYXTH010000054.1, forward strand.
ATATCGGCATGTTCATCCGCAACTACTGGTATAAGTTTTCCTAAAACAGGAAGAACTACATTTTTGCCTATGTATTTTTTGTATCTTTCATCATTTGGATTTACCGCCACCGCAGTATCACCAAATAAAGTTTCCGGGCGTGTTGTCGCAACATCTAAATATTCAGTAGAGTTTTCGATGAAGTATTTTAAGTGATAAAATGCACCATCTTCATCTTTATATATAACTTCTTCATTAGATAAAGCCGTCATTTGAACAGGATCCCAGTTAATAATTCGCTCTCCTCTATAAATTAAGCCTTTATTATATAAGTCTACAAATACGTGTTTAACGGCTTTTGATAGGCCATCGTCTAAAGTAAATCTTTCCTTGCTATAATCAAGAGCAAGTCCTAGTTTTGCCCACTGACTATGAATATTATCAGCATATTCTTGTTTCCAAGACCAAGCGGATTTTAGCCAGTCTTCTCTTTTCATTTCTCTTGGGTTAATACCATGCTCCCGAAGGCGTTTATCAACTTTTGCTTGAGTTGCAATTCCAGCGTGGTCCATACCAGGAAGCCATAAAACATCGTAACCTTGTAGTTTTTTATATCTAATCATAATGTCTTGTATTGTAGTGTTCCATGCATGTCCTAGATGTAGTTTTCCTGTCACATTTGGTGGTGGTATTACAATACTATATGGTTTTAAGTCCATGTTTCCACTTTTAAAATATCCTTTATTTTTCCAGTTTTCATATTTTCCTTCTTCTACTTTTAAATGATCGTATTTTTTATCAAGCATATATATCCATCCTTTCAAAAAAGCCTATAAATATAAGGACGTATTAAACGTGGTACCACCTTATTTTATAAGCTTTAACTTACCTTAAATATTTAACGCATATTATACGGAATTTTAAATTCAGCTAACAAGTAACATTCAGTAAAGTATATTATTAGTTTACACCAAACACTAACTCTCTTTAAATATATTTTTACTTACTCCTCTTGTGTTTTTGCTTTTAATCAATTATAGCACACTTTTATGTTTTTTCAAAATTTTTTTAGCAAATAACGGTATATATATAAATTTCTTTACAAGGGTATATTATTATTTACATTTTCTCATATAGTCACTTTCTTTTTGTATAAATTTAAATAATAAACTCCTGCAAGAAATATGAAGAAATTCAAAAATATACGTTTTTTTATAATTATATCAGCATAAAGAGTAAAATTTTTTCTTTATCATTATTGTACAGGCGAACTTGCCAAAAGTAAAAAAAAAGTATATAATGTAGTAGTCAGTTTTTATCTTTAATGAAAGGAGTCTATATGAAATTTAAAAAAGATGAAACTTATGTGTTTGCTTTGGGTGGACTTGGTGAAGTCGGAAAAAATATGTATTGTGTAATGCATAATGATGAACTTATTATTACAGATGCGGGTGTCATTTTCCCGGGTGATGAACTTATGGGGATTGACTATGTAATTCCAGATTTTTCATTTTTAAAGCAAAATGAAAGTAAAATAAAAGGTCTTTTTATAACTCACGGACATGAAGACCATATTGGAGCAATTCCATATTTATTACAAATGGTAGATATTCCAGCAATATATGCGCCTAATCAGGCAGCAGCCTTAATTAGGAAGAAATTGGAAGACCGCGGAATTAAATATAATAACTTATATGTTTATACGGAAAAAAACAAATATAAATACAAATATTTAAGCGTTGAATTTTTTCAAACTACTCACTCTATTCCAGATTCACACGGAATATGTATACATTCACCAAATGGTACAATAGTAACAACAGGTGATTTTAAGTTTGATTTAACTCCTATTGGACCTATGTCTAATATTCATAAAATGGCGGAAATTGGGAAAAAAGGTGTTACTTTATTACTTAGTGATAGTACAAATGCTTTAAATAATGGTTTTAGTAATAGTGAGTCAAAAGTTGATGAAACGTTGGAAGAGCTATTTAATAAGCATAATAGCCGTATTATAATTGCGACATTTGCTTCTAACATTTACCGCCTTAAACACATCGTTGATACTTGCAAAAGACATAACCGTAAAATATGTGTATTCGGCCGTAGTATGGAAAACAATATTGAAATATCAATTGATGGTGGTTATATAAAACACCGTAATATATTTGTTACACCAGAGGAAGCCAACAAACTAAAAGATAATCAAATATGTTTCTTATGCACAGGAAGTCAAGGAGAACCACTTGCGGCTTTAAGCAGAATTGCAAATGGAACATTTAGACATATTAAACTAAAATCAGATGATATTGTAGTATTCTCATCATCTGCAATTCCAGGTAACGCAATTAGTATTTCAAGAACTATTAACAAACTATATTTAAAAGGTGTTACTGTTTATACAAATAGTTCTCTTGAAGATATACATACTAGTGGGCATGGTAATGAAGAAGAGTTAAAACTTATGATAAGACTTATTAAGCCAAAATACTTTATGCCATTTCACGGTGAATATAGAATGCTTAAACATCACGCTGATTTAGCACATTTATGTGATATTCCAAAAGAAAATACTTTTGTATTGGGAAATGGTGATGTGCTAGCGATTAAAGATGGCATAGTATCAAAAGCCGGACATATTATTGCTGATGATATTTATGTTGATGGAAATCGTATAGGAGATGTTAGTAACGTTGTAATGCGGGACCGTAAAATAATGGCTAATGATGGTATCGTCGTTGTTATTGCAAATATTGATCTTAAAGCAAACAAATTATTAACTTTACCAAACATTATTACAAGGGGTTTTGTTCAAGTAAATGAAAATATTGAATTACTTAAGAAATTAGAATATATTAGTAAAGATGCTATTGATAAAACAATAAAAACTGGCGTTAATTATTCAGAAATAAAGAATGAAATTATCAGTACTCTTAGTGCATATATAAATAATCAAACAGGAAGAAAACCTATTATTTTACCAGTAATAATGGATGTTAAAAAGGATGTTCGCGTTTAAACATCCTTTTTTTAATAAAATCACATATGACATCAGCAGTTTTTTTACCACTAAGTGCAGTAAACTCATTTAAATTATATTACCAACAAAATACTTTTTTTTGCCTCTTCTAATAACTAAAAGTTCATTATCAATAGCCATTTCTTTTGTAACAATAAAGTTCTCATCAGTAATTTTTTCTTCATTTATCATAATACTACCGGCATTTATAAATCCCCTTGCTTCCCTTTTACTAGACGCTACTTTACCATTTACAAGTAAATCCACTATATTTTGATTATCACTAGTTTCAAAAGATGGAACTTCTTTAAACGCTTCCTTTATTTCTTTCTTAGTAAGTTCTAACACTTTTCCACTAAATAATGCCTCACTAATAAGCACGGCTCTTTCATAAGACTCCTTACCGTGTAAGAAAAGTACTATCTCTTTTGCTAAAGTTTTTTGAGCGAGCCTTAAATGTGGTGCATCTTCGTGTTTTTTCATTATTTTTTCTATTTCTTCCTTACTTAAAAACGTATATACCTTTAAATAGTTTTCCACTATACTGTCAGCAGTATTTAAGAAAAATTGATATAATTGATAACTTGATGTTTTGTTTTTATCAAGCCAAATAGCATTGCCTTCACTTTTACCTATTTTCTTGCCATTTTCATCAAGTACAAGTGGCATAGTAAATCCACTGGCAATACCGCCAGTTTTTTTTCTAATTAAATCAATACCAGCTGTAATATTACCCCATTGATCAGAACCTGCAGCCTGCATAGTACATCCTTTGTTTTCATAAAGCCATAGAAAATCTAACGACTGCATAATCATATAAGAAAACTCAGTATAAGTAATGCCACTATCAAGTCTTCTTCTAATAATATCTTTATCAAGCATATAATTTATATTAAAATACTTACCATAATCTCTTAAAAAATCAATAAAATTTATATCTTTAGACCAATCATAATTATTAACCATTTCATAACCAAATAACTTAGAAATTTGGTTATTAAGGGCATCATAATTTTTAAAAACATCTTCCTTACTAATCATAGCTCTTTCAGTAGTTGGTCTAGGATCGCCTATCATACCAGTAGCACCACCCACCAATAATATTGGCTTATGCCCTGCCATTTGTAGTCTTTTTGCAGTTAGTAGTGAAGATAAATGACCAATATGAAGGCTATCAGCAGATGGGTCCGTCCCCCAATAAAAAGTAATAGATTCTCCATTTAATTTTTCTTTTATATCACTTGTTTCATCTTTAATTAAACCACGCCATTTTAAATCCTCATATAAATTCATTATTCATTACTTCCTTTCATATGTGTTACTATATTTACTCCGTTAGATGTTCCAATTCTACTTGCCCCTGCCTCTATTAGTTCATTCATTTGTAAATAAGTTTTAATACCACCTGAGGCTTTTATTTGTAAAATATTATTTTTATACTTGTTCATAATTTCTACATCATGAACGCTTGCACCCCTAGTTCCAAAACCAGTAGATGTTTTGATATAATTTACAAATGTTTCATTACACATTTGAGTCATTTTAATTATTTCATCATCAGTAAGAAGAGAGGTTTCAATAATAACTTTTAAACATCTTCCCTCTATTACATCTCTTACCTTTTCTATTTCCTTTTTAACATACTCATAGTCTTTATCTTTTAAAGCACCTACATTGATAACCATATCAATTTCATCTGCACCCATTTCTATGGCATCTATTGCTTCAAACTCTTTTACCTTTGGACTATTCATGCCAAGTGGAAATCCTATTACTGTACACACCCCTACATTAGAGCCTTCTAATAATTCTTTTGCAAGTGATACATAGCAAGGATGAACACACACTGT
>CAYXTH010000055.1:0-6664 GCA_964468025.1 uncultured Muribaculaceae bacterium
GTAACTTGTTTTGTATTATAGTAGTGTTATTAGAACTTATTAAAAATACAAATTTTAGTGAATTAAAATTTGTAACCTTAACATATATAATGTTTACGTTTATAGTATTTAATTTTATAATTATGCCAAAAGAAAATTATTCATATAATTTTACAAGCATGCTTTTTCATATAGTTCTTCCCATAATGTATTTTATTGATTTTATCATTTATAGTGCTAAAACATCAAAAAAATATATTTTAATTTCTTTAATATTTCCATTTTTATATTTTATAATTATTTATATATTAAATCTTTGCCCTTATTTCTTTTTTACAGTAAACGTGTTTAAGTGGTTTATAAAGCTTTTAATATTATTTTTATTAGAGGTATGTTTTTTATATATTACGAAACTAGTTTTTTTAAAAAAATTATGATAGAATTATAGTAGGAGTGATATTTATGGATATAGAAAAATTAGAACTTGATATACAAAATGAAACAAATAATACACTTATAAAAGATGGTAAAAAGAAAAAAAGAAAAACAATTATAATTTCTTTAATAACGATAATTTTAATAATAATAATTTTTTCTTTGTTATATGTATTTAATAACCCAAAGTCAATTTTTGAATCAGTTATAAATAATTCGTTTAATTTAATAAAAGAAAATGTATCAAAAACAAATTCGAGATATGTAAATGGTAAAAGTAATTATATTTTAAATTTTAATGGTTATAAATTTACCGTAGACAGTATTTATAATGTAGATAATAAAAAAGGGTTATTTAATTATCAAATTTCATCTAAATATGATGGCAGTAATTTAATAGATTTAAATATGTATAATGAGGAAAATGGAACTTATATATTTTTTCCTGGGTTATATGACAAATATATTAAGGTAGAAAGTGAAAGTATGAGCAAGAATGAAATAATTACTGTTATTAATTCTATAAATAAAGCAGTTATTTCTTCTATAAATGGTGAGAAAATATCAAGTATGAGTACTACTATAAATAATGAAAAAGTAAAAAAACTTACATTAAATGTAGATAAGGGTGTATATAATAAAGTTAAAAAGTATCTTAAAGAAGATAAGGATTTTATGAATGTTGTGGATAGGTATATGGATGAAATAGCATTTGAAGAAGATGAATTTACTAGTTTTGATTTTAGTATATATGTTAAAGGTTTAAATGATTTTATGGGCTTAGAAATAAAGGATAGTGAGGATACATTTTATATTCATAAACTTTCAAATAATAAGTATGAATATAATTTATCAAATACTGTAAACGGAGTATTTAATTATAAAAAGAAAGAAGATAATACTAGTATCAATTTAACTTTTAATGGAAATGGTGTAAATGGTTCTTTAAATATAACTGATGAGGTTGAAAAGACTAATAATTATAATGCGTCTAATATTAAGGAAAGTGTTGATGTTGATGATATATCAGAGGAAGATTTTACTAATATTTATACAAAACTAGTTTTAAATGATGGTGTAAGTAAGTTAATTAGTAATTTTGCAAATATAAACAGTTAATGCTGTTTTTTTGTGAACTATTTTTAATATTTTCGCATAAATTAAAGTGAGGGGTGATATGGTGGCCGCATACAAAGAAATTGTAACCAAGGCAGTTGTTGGTAAAGGTAAAAAGTCATTTAAAAATACTTATTCAGTAGATGCACAAAATGATATTTCAACTGTTTTGGGGTGCTGGGTAATCAATCATAAGTTTAAAGGCTATAAAGCAGGAGAAAAAATAGGTGTAAGCGGTTCTTTTGATGTTAATATTTGGTATTCATATGATAATGATAGTAAAACAACTGTTATAAGTAAAACTATTGATTATAATGAAATGTTTAATGTGCAAGCAAGAGCGGGTGCAGATTTAACTGGGGAAACTGATATTATTGTTCGTTCTTTAAAGCAACCTACGTGTGCTAGTGTAAATCCAGTTAAAGGAAATACCATTGAATTTACAATTGATAAAGAACTAGGTGTTGAAATAGTAGGAGAAACAAAAGTTAAAATAGCGGTAGAAGAAAATGAAGACCCGTGGGAAGAAATAACCGATGACATAGATGAAAATACTTTAAACGATATTGATGACAAAATAAATGAAGATTATATTAAGAAAACTGACAATTAGGTCAGTTTTTATGTATAATAATTTTATTTATATATTTTGTAAGAAAAACATTAACATGCATATGTACGTATGATAAAATGTATTTAGTTAAGGGGGGATTGTTATGAACATATTTAGAGCATATAAATTTAGATTATACCCAAATGAAAAACAAAAAGAAATGATACATAAAACATTCGGATGTACAAGGCTTGTATATAATCATTTTTTAGATATAAGACAAAAGGAATACAAAAACACACCAAAAAATAAATCGCCATATAAATGCCTAAAAGAACTTACTGATTTAAAAAGAAAATATGTTTTTTTTAAAGAAGTAGATAGTCAGTCTATGCAAGCAGTTATATTTGATTTAGATAACGCATATACTAGATTTTTTAACGGGGCAGGATTTCCAAAATTTATATGTAAAGGCTGGCACGATAGTTATAAAATAAATAATGTTAAAAACGAATATAAAGGTAGGCATTATGAAAATATAAGGCTAGATTTAAAAAATAGAATAATAACTTTACCAAAACTAAAACAAGTAAAAATCAAAGGTTATAGAAATGAGAAATATATAATAGGAGATATAAAAAGTGCAACTATATCAAGAGAAACAAATAAGTATTTCGTAAGTGTTTTAGTAGAAGAACCATTTTCTAGAAAACCAATTACTCCAAAATCAATAGTAGAAATAGACTTAGGAATAAAAGATATGATAGTAATGTCCTATAATGAAAAAATCCAAAACACTGTAAAAGTAAATGAAAAAAGATTAAAGGGTTTATCAAGGTGTCAAAAAGGTAGTAAGAATAGATATAAACTAAAATTAAAAATACAAAGATTATATTTAAAAATAAAAAATTCTAGAAAACATTTAATACATAACATAACAAATAAACTGTTAAAAGATAATGACATAATAGTATGTGAAAACTTAGATATTAAAAATATGTATGAAAAACATTCCATCGCAAAATGTTTAAATCAAATACCACTAGGAGAAATAATAAATACCTTAAAATACAAAGCCCAATGGCAAGAAAAACAAGTAATACAAATAGATAGATATTACCCAAGTAGTCAAGTATGTAGTGTATGTGATTATAAAAATGAAAAGGTAAAAGATTTAAACGTAAGAAAGTGGGAATGCCCAAAATGTCATACTTATCACGATAGAGATGTAAATGCAAGCGTGAATATAATGTTTGAAGAACTAAAAAATATATGGAAAGCATAGCTTAAAATAAGATTTCAATAAAAAAATAATTTGTAGGGTGGCGACCATCCGATACTGGCCTGCGGAGAACTATATATAGTTCTATGAAACAGGGAATCATTACTGTGAGGCAATGGGATTGAAAACTTGTTTTCAGTTTTGTTCTAGGCGTTAACCAAAAAATGTTGACAGTTGCAATGATTTTTGATAGAATGTATATAGAAATGGAGGGAATACTATGGCAGTTAAATTAAGACTTTTAAGAATGGGTGCTAAAAAGAAACCATTTTATCGTGTAGTTGCTGCAGATTCTAGAATTAAAAGAGATGGGAAATATATTGAATTAGTTGGAACTTATAATCCAGTTACTAGCCCTGCAGAAGTTAAAATAAATGAAGAAGTTGCTTTAAAATGGTTAAATGATGGTGCTATTCCTACTGATACTGTTAGAAGTCTATTTAGTAAACAAGGAATTATGGAAAAATTTCATAATCAAAAAAACAGTAAAGAAAGCAAATAATTATGGATTTAAAAAAATTAACAGAATTTATAATTAAAAATCTAGTTGATAATCCTGATATGGTTTCAGTTAAACAATTAGATGATGAAGATATGATAACACTTATTGTTATGGTATCAAATGAAGATATGGGTAAAGTTATTGGTAAAAATGGTAAAATAGTAAATGCTATTAGAACGCTTGTGAAAGCAAGTAGTTATAAAAATAACTTACCAAAAGTAAATATTGAAATAGACTCATTTTAAAGTATGGCCTTGGCTATACTTTTTAAAATTACTGAAAAAAGAAATAGTCTTGTGAATAAGAATATACTATTATTAGGTGATATTGTGAATAAAGTAACGAAAGTTATGCTTATAAGTTTTTTTTCAAATATTTTTTTATCGGTACTTAAAATAATTTTTGGTATTATAGGCTCGGCTGGTGCATTAATTGCTGATGGCTTTCATTCTCTTAGTGATATGATAACTGATATATTTGGAATTATAGGAATTAAAATATCAAAGCGTCCTGCCGATTTTGAGCATCCAAATGGTCATGGAAATGCTGAATATATAACTTGTATGTTTATAGGCTTTATGGTGTTTATTATGGGAATTACAATTATATATAATGGTATTTTTGATGTAAGAACAATACCTAGCATATATACCATAATAGTTACAATAATTGCTATTTTTTTAAAATTTATTCTAAGTACATATCTAATAAGAAAAGGAAAACAATATCAAAGTACAGTTTTAATATCTTCTGGAAAAGAAAGTTTTGGAGATGTATTTTCATCTTTTGTTGTACTTATATCAGTAATATTATCACAATTTAGTAATAAAATTAGTGTTTTTACTTATTGTGATATGATCGCAATGATATTAGTAGGAATCTTAATTTTAAAATTATCAGTTGATATAATAAAAGAAAATATAAGTAACTTACTTGGAAGAGTATTAAATGACAAAGAATATATAAAAAATATAAAAACAATAATAAAACAAAATAAAGAAATTAAAAGTGTAGATAAAGTAACTGTTATAAAAGAAGGACCATTTTATAAAGTAAATATACAAATTACAATGAGTAAAAATCTAAAACTAAAGCCCCTTTATAAAATAATAAAAGAATTAGAAGAAAATATAAAAAAATATGATTCAAAAATAATAATAATTCATATAAATCCTTTTAAATAGTGATATAATTAAGTGGGAGATGAAACTTATGTATAAACAAACATACTGTTCACCACTTGGAAAAATATATATGAGAAGTGATGGAAAATATTTAACAGGTTTATGGTTTGATGGTTCAAAAGACGCTAGTAAGCATAATGAAGATTATAAAGAAGAAAACCTACCTATATTTGAGGAAACAAAAAAATGGCTAGACATTTATTTTAGTGGCAAAAATCCTGAATTTACACCAAAATATAAAATAGAAAATTTAACTTTCTTTAGAAAGCAAGTAATAGATATAATGTGCAAAATACCTTATGGAAAGGTTATTACTTATAATGATATTGCCAAAGAAATTGCGAAAACAAGGGGAATTAAAAAAATGTCTGCACAGGCTGTGGGTGGAGCAGTAGGATGGAATCCTATTTGTATAATTGTTCCTTGTCATAGAGTAGTTGGTACAAATAAAAGTCTTACAGGTTATGGTGGGGGTATTCAAAAAAAAGTAAGTCTTTTAAAAATTGAGCATATTGATGTAAGCAAATTTACTATTCCTACAAAAGGTACTGCTTTATGAGATGTTCTTGGTGTAATTTAAACAATAAAAAATATGTAGAGTATCATGATAAAGAATGGGGTGTATTAAATACAAGTGATGATTATTTGTTTGAAATGCTTATACTAGAAAGCTTTCAAGCTGGACTTTCATGGGAGTGTATATTAAATAAAAGAGATAACTTTAAAAAAGCTTACGATAATTTTAATTTAGATAAAATATGTAATTATAATGATAAAAAAATAAATGAACTTTTTAATGATAAAGGTATTATAAGAAATAAATTAAAAATACTTGCTAGTGTTAATAATGCAAAAATATTTAAAAATATAGTAAAAGAGTATGGCAATTTTTATAATTATTTAAAAACATTTACTAATGGTAAAGTATACAAAGAAATAGGCCTTACTAGATCTGATTTATCGGATAAGATATCAAAGGATTTAAAACAAAAAGGAATGAAGTTTGTTGGAACTACTATTATATATTCATATATGCAGGCAATTGGTATAATAAATTCACATGAAAAAAATTGCTTTTTAAGTTTTTAAAAAGTTTATTTACTGGTGTAAATGATGGTATAAATAACTTAGAATTTAAAGTAATTTTGATAAATGATATAGTAATGATACAGGAACAACAATATTTAGAAATAAATTAAGCGTTTGTATTCTACTAGGTATTATCAATAATTGGTATATTTTCTTTTGTTAAAACAACAACCAAGTTTTATTAATTTTGTATCTGCAAATAAAAAAGCCACTATAAGTGGCTTTGCCAAAACGGGAAATCACAGGTATTACTTTCTTTTTTTGTAATAATAGATGTTACTACAAAAGTGTTACTAGTAGTAATTTTTTCTTTACTTAAAACTGTGCAGTAACTTTTTAATATAAAATAATCATTACTGTTTTTTAGTAACTTGAAACGTAATTTTCTTTTGTGAAGATGCAGCAATGTCAGTTAAAGTAATAGTAAGAGTGCCATCTTCATTGTAAGTATAAGCACTTTGCTCAGCTTTTACATCATCTATATAAACACTGTCTGCTACAAAATTTATTTTGGTTATATCAAG
>CAYXTH010000056.1:0-1112 GCA_964468025.1 uncultured Muribaculaceae bacterium
ATGATAAAGGCGAAGAAATTACAATGGCTCTTCCATCTACTCCAGTTGAAATTACTGGTATTAGTGAAGTGCCAAGTGCTGGAGATAAATTTATGGCTTTTGAAACTGAAAAAGAGGCCAAGTCAATTGCTGAAGAAAGAAAAACAAAGGCTCGTCAAAAAGAAATGCATCAAAAAAATGTGGTTACGTTAGATGATTTATTTGCGAAAATTGGAGAGGGCTTAAAGGAAATAAATGTTATTGTAAAAGCCGATGTTAATGGTAGTAGTGAAGCAGTTAAGAGTTCACTTTCTAAAATAGATGTAAAAGGTGCTAGAGTAAATGTTATTAGAAGTAGTGTTGGAACTATTACTGAAAGTGATATTGTTTTAGCGAAAGCATCAAATGCTATTATTATTGGTTTTAATGTAAGACCAAGTAATATTATTAAAGATAAGGCCAAAGAAAATGGCGTTGAAATTAGATTATATGACATTATTTATAAGGTAGTTGAAGAGATAGAAGCCGCAATGAAAGGTATGCTTGATCCTGAATTTGAAGAGAAAATCCTTGGTAATGCTGAAATAAGACAAATATTTAAGTTTTCAAAAGTTGGTAATATTGCCGGTTCAATGGTAGTTGATGGTGTTATTACTAGAAATAGTAAGGCAAGAGTTATTAGAGATGGTATTGTAATTTATGATGGTTTAATTGGCTCACTTCAAAGAGAAAAAGATAGCGTAAAAGAAGTTAAAAAAGGACTTGAATGTGGTATTACTGTGGAAAACTTTAATGATATTAAAGTAGGAGATATTATTGAAGCCTATGAAATGGTGGAAATAAAGCGTTAACTACTTTTTTTGTTTTCACAGTTTTCTTTTACTAAAATATGTGCTACAATATTATAAGAATAGTAAAGGGTACTATTTAGGGAGGCTTTTATGAATAATAATCTAAATAATAATGGTATTACACCAAATACACAGCCAAATAATAATATAGAAACATTAAATGAAAATAATTCAAATAGTAGTGCTGTTTCTGAAGCATTATCAGTGAATGAACAACCAACTGTCCAACCTGAAACTTTGTTTGATGTTCCAAATACACTACAATCAAATAATGTAGTTGAA
>CAYXTH010000056.1:1212-6507 GCA_964468025.1 uncultured Muribaculaceae bacterium
ACTCAGTCAGTGGATGCATCAGGTAATCCAACTAATAATATAGTTACACCTGAAACATTATCAGTAAATGAACAACCAGTACAAGATATAAATTTGTTAAATACACAAAGTACATTACAATCAAATAACGCAGTAGAAACTCAGTCAGTGGATGCATCAGGTAATCCAACTAATAATATAGTTACACCTGAAATATTATCAGTAAATGAACAACCAGTACAAGATATAAATTTGTTAAATACGCAAAGTACATTACAATCAAATAATGCAGTAGAAACTCAGCCAATGGACGCGTCAGGCAATCCATCATCTACATTTGAACAACCAGTTACTAATCAAAATGTGAATAATAATCCATTAAATTATGGTGTACAAAATTCAGTAACTACACCTATGGACAATGGTGTTTTAAATAATCAAATGCCTACTGTAAATATGCAACCAGATGATAATGCAAATAATAATGTACCACCCATTGCTCCTGCTGAATCAAGTGATAGTAATTTGGCTGATGATGAAGAATTATTAAAGGCATTTATTGGAAAAAACTATGATAAAATAACTACTAAAAAATTCAATTTTTCTAGTTTCTTCTTTACATCAGGTTATATGTTTTATAGAAAGATGCTATTATATGGAATAATATTTTTCTTAGCTAATATTATTATTATAAATATATTTTTTATTAAAGAAAATTCAAGTTTTATATTACTTGCTACATTAGTGTTAATGATTTTAAGCGGATTATTTGTAAATAAAGTATACTTAAATTATGCGAAGAAAAAAATTGAAAAAATAAAAGCAAAAAATCCAGATAAAAGCAATGAAGAATTAAAAATAATGTGTACTTATACTGGTGGGACAAGTGTTGGTCAAATATTTTTAGGGTGGTTAATTGAATTTATTTTAGTTATTGTTTTTATAATAATAATGATGATGATTGGTTTTGGTAGTATTTTTACAAGTTTTCTTAATCTTAATAACACTGATATAAAAGGTAGTGGAAAAAATTTATCTTCTAATACAAGTGGAACTTTATTAAAAGACGTTAGTATTGATGGTTATACATGTTCCAATTCAAAATGTAATGTTATTATTGAAGATGCAAACGATAATTCAAACGAATATTTATTAAAAATAAATAATACTGACTTATTAGATATGTTTAAAGAATATAGTGATTATATTAAATTAAATATATATTATGATGCAAAAACTAAAACTATCAATGGTTATAAAGTGTTTTTAAAATCTAATAATGAAGATATAAGTAATGTTAAAACGGAAAAAGAACTTAGAAAAAAAATAGGTTTATATGAAGATGGGGTACATACCGGGGTGTTTACTTTAATTGAAATTGATGATACAGAGTATAGTGTAGGTGAAGATGGTTCATACTCTTATGCTGATTATACATTTGTTGATGATAAAAATATTGAATATGAAATGCAAAGCATAAATGGAGCATTAAATTTAATCGAAGGAAATAAATATAATATTACCTTTGAAGTTTCAAAAGGTACATTTGGCTATGAATATACTATTAAATCAATTAACCAATAATAAAACTACTATGATTTTTGCATAGTAGTTTTTTTTGTTAGTAATTTTTGCGTTTCAACTATTTCACTTTCTTCAATGTTTTTAATACCAAGTTCATTTGATATTTCAATAATTAAAACATCTAGTTGGTCACTTTCGTTTAATAATTGTTGATTTTTAAGTTTTAATAATTGTAATTCGTGTAATGCTTTTTGCTTTCTTTCAATCATATTAGAAAGATTATTATAATTTTCTCTCGCTATTTCTACCATAAATTCGGCTTTTTTTGCTTCTTCTTCTTTTTGTTTAACATCATTTTTAACTCTATAAAGTTCTTCTTTTTCATCTTGTGAAAGACTATTAAACATGCTTATATCTTCAAAGTCCTTATCTTTTTCTATCAGTGCATTTATTTCATTCTCAGTCATACCCAAATGAAGATTTGGATCTATATCTTTTATTATTTCTTTAATTATAGTAAGACTTTTAGAACCAAAATTTCTAATATGTAAAAGATCTTCATCAGTAAGAATTAGTAAATCTTTTAATGTATTAATTTCATGAACATGGTGAAACATATTATTCGACTTAAAACAAGTGGAGATTCTTGTTTCAATAAGTTTATCAAATTTACCTGTTAAGATACTTTGTATAGGTAAACTAAACATTTCTTTATATCTTATATTTTTCATATAAAACCCTCCTCACATGTTTATATATTATAGCAATTATTTTTGCTTTGTCAAATTTTGTTAATTTAAATTTGAAGTGCAACACTTCAGTGCAAAAAAAAGACACATGAGTAATTTATAATGTTTCTTTACGAAAAAAGAAAAATTTATATATCTGTAAATAATAATACTAGAAATATCAAACGCAAAAAAACAAATTAAATATATTTGAACAAATGTTCGCAAAAGTATTGACATTATAATTTTTATATTGTAAAATGGGGTTGTAGGAGTTAAAAGAAAGGAAAATAAAAATGGCAAAAAAAGTAGAAACTGATCAAAATTTAAAACAAGTTTTATCAGATATAGAAAAACAATTTGGAAAAGGCTCAATTATGCGTCTTGGAGATGATGAAAAAAGGGAGATAGATGTAATACCTAGTGGCAGTATTTCATTAGATAGAGCACTTGGTATTGGTGGTTATCCTAAAGGCCGTATTATTGAAATATATGGTCCGGAGTCAAGTGGTAAAACTACATTTGCACTTCATGCAATTGCACAGGCTCAAAAATTAGGTGGAAAAGTTGCATTTATTGATGCTGAAAATTCACTTGATCCACAATATGCGGCAAGGCTTGGTGTTGATATTAACGAATTGTTATTATCACAACCTGACAATGGGGAACAGGCTTTGGAAATTGCGGAGGCATTGGTTAGAAGTGGGGCGATTAGTGTAATTGTTATTGATTCAGTTGCGGCTCTTGTACCACAGGCAGAAATAGAGGGTGAAATGGGTGATACGCATGTTGGTCTTCAAGCTCGTTTAATGAGTCAGGCTTTAAGAAAACTTGCTGGTATTATAAATAAAACTGGAACGGTTGCAATATTTATTAATCAGTTAAGGGAGAAAGTTGGTGTGATGTTTGGTAATCCAGAGGTTACACCTGGTGGAAGAGCACTTAAATTTTATTCTTCCGTTAGGCTTGAAATAAGGCGTGGAGAACAGATTAAACTTGGTACTGACATTGTTGGTAATAAGACAAAAGTTAAGGTTGTTAAAAATAAAATGGCTCCACCTTTTAAAAATTGTGAAGTTGATATTATGTATGGTACTGGTATTTCATTAGAAGGTGAAGTTGTTGATTTAGGTAGTGAACTTGATATTATAAATAAATCTGGTGCTTGGTATTCATATAATGGAGAAAAAATTGGTCAAGGTAAAGAGAATGTTAAGGACTATTTAAAGAGTAATCCTAAGGTTAGGGATGAAATTCTTAAAAAGATTAGAGAACATTATAATATGGATACTAAAAATGTAAAAACTAGTGATAAAGAAAATAGATAAGGATTTGAGATTATGTCTCATTTTCTTTTTTTAAATATTGCTTGACTAATTGCGTTTTCCCATATACAATATAAATAGGTAAGTAAAATTACCGATTAAATATGGAGGTAGTTATATGAATAGTACTATTTTCTCCATTTTACTAGTTTTTATGGGACTTTTTGTTGGCATTATTGTAATGCTTGTATTTAACCAGTTAAAGTTATCAATTGCTGGTAAAAAGGCAACGCTATTACTTGAAAATGCGAAAAAGGATGTAGATAAATTAAAAAGAGATAGCATTTTAGAGGCTAAGGAAGAAATACATAAATTGAAAGTAGATACTGACAAAGAAATAAAAGAGAAAAAACAAGAAGTTAAAGATTCCGAGGCTCGTATTTTGGCACGTGAAGAAAGTATTGATAGGCGTGATCAAATTATGCAAAACCGTGAACAAATGCTAGAAACAAAAGAAGATAATTTATTAAAAGAACAAAAAGAAATTCAAAAAAAGCAAGTGGAACTGGATGAGATTAAGGAAAAACAAATAAAATTGCTCGAAAAAATTGCTGGTTATTCTAAAAAAGATGCTCAAAGCCTTATTATGAAAAAAGTTGAAGAGATGATGGAAACAGAAA
The DNA here is from genome assembly GCA_964468025.1 of uncultured Muribaculaceae bacterium. Taxonomy (GTDB): domain Bacteria; phylum Bacillota_I; class Bacilli_A; order RF39; family UBA660; genus Coprosoma. The sequence goes on from CAYXTH010000056.1 coordinate 5,389, forward strand.
TTGCTACATATATTAAGGAAAGAGAAATGGAAGCAAAAATTGAGGCGGACAAAAATGCTAAGTCAATGCTAGTTTCTTCTATGCAAAGATATGCCGCAGACGTAGCCAGTGAACAAACTGTTACAGTAGTCCAATTACCAAATGATGAAATGAAAGGAAGAATTATCGGAAGAGAGGGTCGAAATATTCGTACTATTGAGGCAATTACTGGTGTTGATTTAATTATTGATGATACTCCGGAAGCAATTGTTTTATCAAGCTTTGATCCATATCGCCGTGAAATCGCACGTTTAACGCTTGAGGCTTTAATTCAAGATGGAAGAATTCACCCAGGAAGAATTGAAGAAATTTATGATAGAGTTGTTAAAGAAATGAATAGTAAAATATTAGAATATGGTAATAACGCTTTGTTTGAACTTGGCATTTCTAAAATGGACAGTCATCTTGTTGAACTTTTAGGAAAGTTAAAATACAGAACAAGTTATGGTCAAATTGTTTTAACTCATTCTATTGAAGTTGCAAATTTAACAGGACTTTTAGCCAGTGAACTTGGTGAAAACGTTTTAATTGCCAAACGTGCTGGATTATTACATGATATTGGAAAAGCAATAGACCATGAAACAGAGGGTAGTCACGTTGAGCTTGGTACTAATTTAGTTAAAAAATATGGCGAGTGCGAAGAAGTTATAAACGCAGTTGCATCACATCATGGAGATGTAGAGGTTACAAATATTATTTCCGTTTTAGTTTCTATTGCTGATGCTATATCAGCATCCCGCCCAGGTGCTAGAAGTGATTCTTTGGAAAACTATATTCAAAGACTTAATGATTTAGAAAATATTGCGAAAGAATTACCAGGTGTTGAAAAGGTATTTGCAATGCAAGCTGGCAGAGAACTTAGGGTTATAGTAAGCCCAGAAGAGATAAACGATTTAGCAAGTGTAAAACTTGCTCGTGATATTAAGGAAAAAATAGAAAACACTCTCCAATACCCAGGTACTATAAAAGTAGTAGTTGTTAGAGAAACAAGAGCAATTGAAGAAGCAAAATAGCTTCTTTTTCAGTGTTAAGATTTTTTAGAAATGTCACTTTTTTAGTTATTAGGTAGATAAGCAACAA
>CAYXTH010000057.1:0-6479 GCA_964468025.1 uncultured Muribaculaceae bacterium
TCCATGCCATTTTTCATTTCTTTTATAGTTAATTTTCCCTTTTTGATTACCCTATCATACTAACTTTACCATAATCAATAACATTTAAATTAATATAATTTAATGGTATTGACATGTCAAAAACAAATTGATACAGTAAGCGCAAGGAGGGAGAAAAATGAAAACAAAATTATTATTTCTTGTAGCAGCACTGGCATTATTTATTCCTAATGTAATGGCTGCTGATGTTACTGATGCTGATTCATTAGAAAGTTGTCTTTCAGCTGGAGGCACTTGTACGCTAATGAATAATATTGAAGTAAACAAGACTATTACATTAGATAAAAATGTAGAATTAAATCTAAATGGTAATGATATTGCATTTACTTTAAAAAATCATATTCTTTTAGAAGGTGGCAACTTAAATATCACGGGTAAAGGTAGTATGTATGAAAAAGAGCCATGGTTTTCACCAATAAGAGTAATCGGCTCAGTTAATGCTGATGATACTAATTATACAACATTAACCGTAGGTAAAAATGTAACTTTAAAAGGTTGGGCTGGAATCTTTATAACTTATACAGATAAAGATAAATTAAAAAGTTCTAGACCATATGGTATTACTGTTAATTTAAATGGAAAAGCTATTGGGGTTAAAGATTCAGATGGATCTTGTGATGGTGCAATTTATTTAAATGGTAATATTACAGACAGTAATAATGCACCAGTTATAAATATTTCTAGTACAGCAAAAGTTGAATCTGAAGATCATGGTATTTATGCTGCTGGATATGGAAAATGGACAGTTGAAAATGGTGCTAATATAAAAGGTATTACTGGCATTGAACTTCGTGCGGGTATATTAGATGTTAAAGGGGGAACAATAACCGGAACAGCTAGTACAATCAAATCTGAAGCTAATGGAAATGGGCCAACTACTGTAGGAGCAGGTATTGCTATTGTACAACACACAACAAAATTACCAATAAAAGTTAACATTAAAGGTGGCACTATTACAGGTGCAGAATCTGTATACGTAAACGATACACAAGGAAATGGTACAGAAGCATTTTCAAAAGTAAATGTCCAAATAACTAGTGGTTCATTTAATAACGACGTTATGAAATATATTGCAAACACATGTACAATAAATAAAACAAACGGAATGTATAACGTAACAGAAAACAAAATACTTGAAAGCAATAATGAAAAAGTAATGTTTGAAAGTGAAAGTCCACTTAATAATAAATATATGCTAGCAGTTAAAGAAGTAGCAAATGATACAAAAACAAGTATTGAAAAAAATGTTGAAAAAGCATATAAAGATAATAATAAAATAAAAGATGCAACTGTAATTGACGTATATGATATAAATATTACTGATGGAACTAATATCATTTCTATGGAAAAAGGTAACTTTACTATTTCAATTGCTATTGCTAAAAATATGCAAAAATATGATATATATAAAGTTGCTTACATTGACGAAAATGGTAATATAAAAGAATTATTAGATGCAAGCCTTGTAGATGGTAATATCGTATTTACTACAAGTCATTTAAGTACATATGCAATTATTGGTTATAACAGTACTGCTATAAATGATAACACAAATACTACTAATAAAACTACTACAAACAATGTTAAAAACCCATCAACAAATGATATAAATTTACCTTTAATTTTACTCGTTTTAGTACTTTCTTTAAGTGGAATAATAGCTACTAGTAAAAAAATACTTCAAAAATAATCCTACATAGGGTTATTTTTTTCATCAAAAAATACTATTCAAATCTATTAAAATATAGTATAATTATATAAGGTGTTACAATATGAGTATAAAATATAATCAAGTAAAAAAACTATTTAATAGAACATATGCCAATAGAGGTATGAGCCTTGAAGAAGATATAAGCCTTTCTAATGAATATTATAGGTATAATGATAAAGCAGTTATTTATAAAAAACCTACACCTATAACAATTACTAAGGTAAACTATCCATCTAGAAAAGAGGCTGTAATTAAAGAAGCCTACTTTAAAACACCATCAACTACTGACTATAATGGTATATATAAAGGAAAATACATTGACTTTGAGGCAAAAGAAACTAAAAATAAAACAATGTTTCCTTTAAATAATATACATACTCATCAAATAAAACACTTAGAAAGCATTGAAAAACACGGTGGTATTGGATTTTTAATAGTAAGATTTACTACTTTAAATAAAACTTATTTTTTAACTCTTAATAAACTTTTAGAATTTATAAATAATAGTAGTAGAAAATCTATACCCCTAACCTATTTTGAAAAAAATGGATATTTAATAAAAGATAAATATAATCCAAGAGTAGATTATTTAGAAATAATAGATAAATTATATTTTAATGGAGGTAAGTATGAAAGATGAATTAAAAAATATGATAAAATTTATTAAAAGAATGCCTATTAGAAAAATTGCAGTAATACTGAGTATAGTGCTGTTTATTTTACTAACAATACTAGGTCATATACTTATTGGTTTAACTTTATTTATATTATTAAATTTAGTATGGTTAATTCCTTATATTGAAAGAAAACAAAAGAAAAAAGAAGAAACTAACATAAATGAAGAAAGTGGTGAAAACGTGAGTAAACAATCTAAAAAGAAAAAAGGTAAAGTAGTATTGCTAGTAATACTTTCAATTTTCCTTACTATTTTAGTTGCAGGTGTTGTTTTTCTAACATATATAGTTATAACCGCTCCTAAGTTTGACCCTGATAACTTATATACAAAAGAAGCAAGTACTTTATATGATAGCGATGGAAAAGTATTCGCAAGACTTGGTAGTGAAATGAGAGAAAAAATTAAGTTTAATCAAATGAGTGAAGAACTTGTAAACGCAATTGTCGCAACCGAAGATTCAAGATTTTTTCAACACAACGGATTTGACTTACCTAGGTTTTTAAAAGCATCTGTTCAGCAAGTAATTGGGAAAGATGCGGGTGGTGCGTCTACTCTTACTATGCAAGTTTCTAAAAATCAATTTACATCTACTGCATCTGCAGGATTTGAAGGTATAAAAAGAAAATTTACTGATATTTATCTTTCAATATTTCAAATAGAAAGAAACTATTCAAAAGAAGAAATACTTGAATTTTATGCAAATTCAAACTATTTAGGTAGTGGATCATATGGTGTTGAGCAAGCTGCCAAAACATATTTCAATAAAAGTGCGAAAGACTTAAACCTTTCAGAATCCGCTATGATTGCTGGAATGTTCCAGTCCCCAGTAGTATATGACCCTAATCTTAATCCAGATAGAACGGAAGAAAGAAGATTACTTGTTTTAAAACTAATGAAAAGACATGGATATATTACTGATGAAGAATATAATATTGCTAAAAAAATGACTGTTGACAAGATAATTGTTAAAGGTCAAAGTGCTCATAATAGTTATGAAGAATATCAAGGATTTATTGACACTGTAACTGTTGAGGTAGAAGAAAAAACTGGCTATGACCCTTATTCATATTCAATGAAAATATATACAACTATGGATAGAAGCAAGCAAGATAAATTAACCAAAATTATGACTGGTGAAAGTTATAAATGGGAAAATGATAAAGTAGACGCTGGTGTCGTTGCTATTGAAAATAAAACTGGTGAAATTAAGGCGGTAGGTGCTGGTAGAAATAGTAGTGGTGCTAAATCTTATAACAAGGCTACTATGATTAAAAAACAAATTGGTTCTACTGCTAAACCATTATATGATTATGGCCCTGCTATTGAATATAATGACTGGAATACTTATCACCCTATTATAGACAATCAATACACTTATAGTGATGGTACTGAAATTAACAACTGGGATGGTAAATATAAAGGAATTATTACAATAAGGCAAGCTCTTGTAGAATCTCGTAATATTCCAGCATTAAAAACTTTCCAAAGTGTTAAAAATTCACAAATAAAAGAATTTGTTCAAAATTTAGGGCTTTCTCCTGAAGTTGACAAAAATGGTAAACTACACGAAGCCCATTCAATTGGTGGTTATACAGGAGAATCTCCTCTAACAGTAGCAGCGGCTTATTCAGCATTTGCTAATAACGGTGAATATATTGAGCCACATAGTTTTACTAAGGTTGTATTTGATAATGGTGGCAAAACTTATAAGAATGAATATGAAAAAACAAAAGCAATGAGTAAAGAAACTGCTTATATGATTTATGATATGCTTGTTGATACTGGTAAAAATGCCTTAGGTAATTATAGTAATATAAATGGTGCAGAATTTGGTGCAAAAACAGGTACTACGAACTTTGATGAAGATACTATGAAAGCCCGTAATTTACCAAGTAGTGCGGTTAATGATTTATGGGTTGCCGGTATAAATAAAGATTACTCTATTGCTGTATGGTATGGTTATAATTCAATTAACGAGGGTTATAATAGATTTGGTTCAAGTCAAAATTCAAGGTTATTTAAAGAAGTTGCTAAGGATTACTTTAAATCTGATGCTAAAATTTCAAAACCGGATACTATAACACAAGTTACTGTGGAAAAAAATTGTGGTTATCCATTATTACCAAGTGAAAATACTCCTAGTGATATGAAAGTAACTGAATTATTTAAAAAAGGTAGTGAACCTACTGAGGTATCTTCTAGATTTGCTACTTTAAGTGATGTTACAAATGCTAAGGGAAACGTTTCTGGTAAAAAAGCTACATTATCTTGGAAAGGTATTTCTACTCCTGATGCTTTAAATTCAAGCTATTGGAAACCATTTGTAGAAAAAACATTTAATGTTGCCAAAGACCAAGGTACTTACTTGAATTATATTATGTCTTATAATAATCAAAGACTTGGTAAAGTAGTATATAAAGTATATTTAAAAAATGGCGATAATCTTTCTCTTGTAACAACAACTGAAAGTGAAAGTGCAACTGTAAATTTACCAGCTACATCATCACCTACTTATGTTGTAAAAGCAAGTTATTCAAATTACGATGGTTCAAACAGTAAAGGTGTAGAAATTAAGATTGATTACAGTGGTGCTACTAGTAGTGACTTAAATGTTACTTTACTTAGTCAAGAAGATGTATCAATATTTGTTGGAGATACATATACAAATTTACTCCCTAAAAAACCTAATATTAAAGTTACTTTAAATAATGAAGATATTACAAGCAATGTTAAAATATCAGACCCAGTTGTTACTGATATAGCTGGTACAACACAAGATTATTCTTCATTAAATTCCCTTGCTGGTAAATATAAAATTGTTAATGAGATAACTTATCAAGGTATTACTACTAAGGTAGAAAGAACATTAACTGTTAACTAAGGACTATAAGGTCCTTTTTTACATAGAAAAGAGGTTTTTCTAAATCTAGTGAAGAGCTAAATATGAAAAAAGAAAAAATAGGTGTTACCTATTTTAATTCAGTTTTATATAACTCACTATATATTTCATTTTTTATAAGTTCATTATGAGTACCCTCGGCAATTACTTTACCATCATGTCAATAACTTAGGAAAATGTCTTAAAAAAATTTAAACATTCGCGGGAAAATTTATTCCAAATTCCTTTTGACCATTAAAGTATATATTCATTGTTTTAGATACTATACACCCATTATCAGTGACTTCTTTTTCAAAACCACTAGGTAAACTTTTAAACTTATACTCTTTATCAAACATTATATATGTCCTGCTATAAGGATCTTTAAAATAAATTTTTGAATAATCATCATATTTTACAATATCATATTCAGTTTCATCAAGACCCCTTAAATTCACTTTCATTTCTTACAAAATCAAAAGCACTTTTTTCTAAGTGCTCATTAGCAATAATTATTTTATCATCTAGTTATATTTCATTTAAATCATTAAAAATAGATTACTCAAATGAAATTTTAAATGTACCATCAAAATAGAGTTGGAACATCAAGAGTTTTTTATTGTATATGGTTCAGATGAAGTTCCACTGCCTGATAAGGTCATGTTGCTTGATAAATGTAATACAGGGCGGACGCCACGGGCGAGGTTAGCAGAGCAGTCCTTGACATATGCACTAGAAGACACATACCACACAATGTAACGGTTCGAGCTAACATACGGCGACAAAGTCCACTCAAAGTTTGAACTGTTGAACGTTGTTGGCCATAACCAGTTATTACTGTTACAATAATCTGTACTTTTTGAGTTATAACCAGCAGATAGACTTGAACAACCTGATGTTGTACTTGCTCTAAGTAGCTCAGTTACTGTATAAAGTGCTACATAGCCTTTCCATTGATACTGTTTTTCTTGCTCAGCATCAGTTTCTAATGTTTCAGTATCTGTATAATTACCTGGTGAACTTACATTAAATGTTCCTTTTACTACTTTTGATTTTGCATCACTTGATAAACTATTATAGTATGTCCCATTTAAATATGTTGCCATTGTTGAATCACTTGTTACTGTTCCTGTGTAATTTGTACTATCGCTGGTATTTCCATTTGGATAATACTG
>CAYXTH010000058.1:0-6476 GCA_964468025.1 uncultured Muribaculaceae bacterium
TCATTACCATTTTTATCTTTATAAATAATTATATTTCCATGTTCTTCCATTTTTTGCCTCCTTGTCTTAATTTTTTTTGTTAAACTGCTAATTAAATTATACTATATTTTTGGATATATATCATCACATTTCTTGTTATAATTACAATATTTTCGTATCTTACATTTTTCACAATTTGTTCATTTTTCATAAAAAAATATTTCACGTTTTATAAATTAGTCTTTAACTAATAAAGTGAAATATTGTCATACCACCTTTATTTTATCGGCATTTATTTTTATATGGGGGTATCACTTAGAGAGCTTTACCCACGGAGTTCTAACCATTCTAGGCCCATTTTCATCTTCATAACCTTTGGATCCATTTATTATATAACCAACACAGTCAACAAGTCTTACATTCGCACTAAAATCATCAATATTTATTTTAGCCGCGTTACTTGGTACAAACTTTGGCTCAGTTGTCATAATAGTTCGTCCTTGTGCACTTTGTGGTATTTCATCCAAAGTTCGTTTTCTTTCATATTCGTCGGCAATATTAGGTATTACAAGAGTTTCAAGAAACCTTTTTATAAAAGTTGATTTACCTGTTCTTACCGCGCCAACAACTCCTAAATATATATCACCACCAGTTCTTTCAGTAATACTTTTAATTACTTCAATTTTTTCCATAATATCCCTACTTTCTTTGATTTACTTAAACTTATGAAACTAAAAAAAATTATATGCCAAAAAAGTCAAAATTATTTAAAACATGAGATGAAATACCAAATGTTGGTATAATTAGTGGTTAATAACTATGATAAAAGGCTTGTGATAATAAGAAAATAAAGAAATTAACTGTCAAATAATGGCAGTTTTTTTCTTAAAGTGTATAAATTGATAAAAAAAGTGTAAAATATATTGATTTTTCTTTGTAGAAATGGTATTCTTTAATTGTAAGCAACAGAGCTTAACAAAATATAGGAGGTATTAAAATGACAAAACAAATGTTAGTAAATTATATTACAGAAGAAACAGGACTTACAAAAGCAGATGCTACAAGAGCATTAGATGCTATGATGAATGGAATTGTAGAAGGATTAAAATCAGAAGGTAAAGTTGCTTTAACTGGTTTCTGTACTTTCTCAACTCAATACAAAGAAGCTCGTCAAGGACGTAATCCAAGAACTGGCGAAGCTGTAACAATTCCTGCAAGAACTGCTGTTAATATTAAAGCTGGTGCTAAATTAAAAGAAGCTGTAAATTAAGGCGTAATTGCCTTTTTTTTTCGGGAACTGTATAATATAATATATAAAGGAGATGTGTTATGTACAATACCGCACTTAATTTAATAAATAAAATATCTAGTTTTGGTTACCAGGTATACATTGTTGGTGGTTTTCCAAGAGATTTATATTTAAAAAGAGAATCTGTTGATGTTGATATATGTACTGATGCTAAACCAAGAGATATTATGCAAATATTTTCTAATATAGTTAAAACAAATGTGGAATATGGCAGTGTTGTTTTAATGTATGAGGGTGTTAGATTTGAAATAACAACGTTTAGAAGAGAAAATAAATATAGTAATTTTAGAAAACCTATTGATGTAAAATATACTGCTTCATTAAAAGAAGATTTAAAAAGAAGAGATTTTACTATAAATACTCTTTGTATTGATAAAGATGGTAATACTATTGATTTGTTAAATTCAAAAGAAGATTTAGATAAAAAAGTGATCAGGATGGTAGGGAATCCTAAAATTAGATTAAAAGAAGATGCTCTTAGAATTTTAAGAGCCATTAGATTCGCAACTATTCTTAATTTTGAGTTAGAACCTGTTTTAAAAGCTTATATAAAAAAATATGGTTACTTACTTAAAAAGTTATCAAAAGATCGTATTAAGTATGAACTTGATATTATATTTGCAAGTAAAAATAAGGAGTATGGTATTAGTTTATTAAATGAATTAAAACTATGTGATGCACTTGAAATACCTAATTTAAGAAAAATAAAAATAACTCCATCTATGATTGTTACTTATAGTGAACTTGATGTATTAGATAAATATAATTTTACATCAAATGAAAGAGAAACAATAAAAACACTTAAAATACTTAAAGATAAAGATTTACTTGATCCTAAGGTATTATATAAATATGGTTTATATGACTGTACTTTGGCGGCGGAATTAGTGGGTATATCTAAAAAAGATATAAATAAAGTATATAGTAAAATGCCAATTCATAGTAGGCTTGATATTGCAGTATCACCACCTTTAATATGTGATGTATTAAATAAAGAACCAGGGAGTTTTTTAAAAGAGTTAATAAGCGACTTAGAAAATAAAATTTTATCAGGAAATATTAAAAATGATAAAGAAGTCATTATAAATTATATTACTAAAACATACCTTTAAGTAGGGTGTTTTTTTTATGAAACAATTTTTTATATTAGTATTTTTGCTTTTTATTGTTTTAATGAATATAAATGCATATGCCTTTTCGGCAAAAAAAATTGATTTAAAGACAAATAAAGATGAAACTGATATTATTTTTTTAAAGTTAAAAGGTAGCACTTCACTTCTTATAAGCGAAACAACTCAAAGCAAGCTTTTTTTTATAAATTATAAGGATAATAGGGGAGTTAATGAAACTTTAAATATTTTGGGATTAAATCCTAAAATGTATTTTTTAAATAAACATAATGGTTATAAAAATATAAAGGTAGTAAATGATAACTTTATTAAATTAGCTATAAATAATTATAATATTTGTATTGTTAGAAATATACAAGAAGTAAATTCTTGTGATTTTATATATTTACTCTCTTTAAATGAAGAGTTTAAGGTTAATGATAATACTATGGCGGTTTTTTATGATGAAAATATAAAGGATGATTATTTAATACAATTAAATGAGTCTTGGATTGATAGCCATATTGTTAGTATAGATAGTTTTACTATTTTAAAGTTAGGAAAGGAAGAATATAATATTTTAGTTATACCACTTGCAAATAACTGATTAAATCTTTATAATGTTTATAGGTGATTATTTATGGTTAGTAAAGTTATAGACCTTTTAAAAGATAATATTGTGATTCCAAAACTATTGATTACAAATTATAAAAAATTAAATATAACTAGTAAAGAGTTAATTGTAGTTATATATTTCATAAATAATAATGAGTTTGATTTAGAAAGAATATGCAAGGAACTTGATATAAAAGGGAATGATGTATTAAAGATAATTGATAGTCTTTCTAAAAAAGATATTTTAAGATTAAATAAACGTACTAACAATAATATTTGTGAAGAATATATATGTTTAGATGAACTTTATAATAAACTAGCTTTATTACTTATAAATGAAAAGGAAGAGGTAACTACTACTATTTATGATGATTTTGAAAAGGAGTTTGGTAGAACACTTAGTCCTATGGAATATGAAATAATTGGTTCATATATAGAAAGTGGTTTTAGTGAAGAACTTATTTTAAGAGCTTTAAAGGAAGCTGTTTATAATGGAGTTACTAATTTAAGATACATTGATAAGATTCTTTATGAATGGCAAAAAAAAGGTATTAAAAGTAGTGATGATTTAAAGACTAAAAATAAGCCTATTAAAAAAGAAAAGAAGGAAGTTTTTGATTATGATTGGCTCAACGATAATGATTAGAAATTATATGGATGAGCTTTTTGAAAATCCTAAATGTGAACTTAATTATAATAAGGATTATGAACTTTTGCTTGCTACTATGCTTAGTGCACAAACTACTGATAAAAGAGTTAATATGGTAACAAGTAAACTTTTTAAAAAATATCCCACTATATATGATTTAAGTACTAGCAATATAAATGATATTATCGATATTATAAAACCTATTGGTACATTTAATAAAAAGGCTAAAAATGTTATTTTAATAAGTCAAAGACTTGTAAATGATTATGGTGGAAAAGTTCCAAATAATAGGGAATATTTGGAAAGTTTACCTGGGGTTGGAAGAAAGACTACTAATGTTGTACTTAGTAATTTATTTAATGAACCTTGTATAGCGGTTGATACTCATGTAGCGAGGGTTAGTGTAAGACTTGGCCTTGTTGAATTTGATGATAGTTCGCTTATTATAGAGGAGAAACTTACTAAGTTATTTGATAAGGCTGTTTTAAGTAGAATTCATCAGCAATTTGTTTTGTTTGGAAGATATTATTGTACTGCTAGATGCCCTAAATGTAATGGTTGTAAATTGCAGGGTATTTGTAAATTTTATGGAAATTAAAAAGTTTAATGACTTAGTTTGAGTTATAAATAAAATTCACAAACAAGTAAAAGTGTGCTATAATTTAGATGTATAAATAAAATAATATTACAAATGATTATATTATTTCTATCAAGAAAGGGGAATTCAAGATGAAGAGTAAGATTAAGGGAATGTTTAAAAACAGTATATTCACTTTTGTGTTAGGTGTAATTGTTTTTGGTGTTGTTGGGACTTTGGCTGCAACTTTAATATATAGTAAGGATGTTACTTATGATAATGCAAGTAGTGGTTCTAGTTCAACAACAGTACAAGGAGCATTAGATGAATTATACGCAAAAGCAAAAGACACCCCTAGTTGTGATAGTGATGGTATATGTACTGTAAGTTGTAAAACAGGAGAACAGCTTATATTAAAATCTAATAATTCATATCAGTGCGTTGTATCTGCAGGGAAAACTATTATTAGTCGTGAAAACATTGTAACATCAGGAGATGGATTATATGCTGATACAGTAACTGATGGAAGATATATTTATCGAGGTAGTAGTGTAAATAATTATATAACATTTAATAATGAAACATGGAGAATAATTTCTATTGAAAGCGATGGAACACTTAAAATAGTAAGAAATGAACAACTAAGTGGTACATATCAATGGGATGCAAAAAGTAATAGAAGCAGTAGTACAAGTACATATTGTACCAATGCAAGTAGTTATGGATGTAATGCATGGGCCGCAACAAGTAATTTAGTAGGTACACCAAGTAATTTTACCCAGTATTATCCAAAGGGAAATACAAGTGATAGTACAACATATAGTGGAACAGTAATAAGTGATTCAACAATGGCAACATATTTAAATGGGACATACTATAATAGTTTAACAAGTGATGCAAAATCAAAAGTAGTAAAAGGAACATTTAATGTAAGTTCACCAGGTAATTATACAGATACTGAAACATTAGAAACTGATGCTGAGCAAGAAAAACAGTATCAATGGAAAGGCTATGTAGCCCTTTATACAGTAACTGAACTTTTAAGAGCAAGTACAGATTCTAGTTGTACAAGTTTAAAAGCAGGTTATAATTCAGAAAGCAGTTCATCTTGTAAAAATAGTAACTGGTTATGGCCAACGTTCAATAGTTCAAGCTATCAATGGACTTTGTCGCCGCTTGTTTACTCGTCCCGTGACACTGTGTGGGATGTGTAATCTGGCGGGTATGTCAGCAGCAGCGATGCTGACGGCAGCTACGGCGCCTGCCCAGTTCTCCATCTAACATCTGACATCTCCTTAAGTGGAACCGGAACATCAAGTGATCCGTATACAATAGCGGCAGCTCCTAAAACAAAATCCATTGCTACACCAACATATAGTGGAGATAGTAATACAATAACAATTACATACCCAAGTGGATGTGGTAGTGATTTAACTTGTACATACAGTAAAGATAGTGGAGAAGAAGTAACAGTAACTTCTTCTAGTGCAAGTGTAGAGTTTACAAATAATGGTACATTGGTTGCTAAAGTAAGTGATGGAACTAATACAGTATCAAGTAGTTATACATTTCAATTAACTGCTGAGATGCTTGTTTATGATAATACTAATACTGGTATTGATTGTAGTAATGTACAATGTGCAATAGATGAAATAAAAAAACAACTTAGTTAAGGTTGTTTTTTAAATATTTTTTAATATATATTATACATTCATTAAATACTATATCAAGTTCATTTTTATTAAACATTTTATATGTACTATCATATTTTTTTAAGTTATTTACTTTATCTATCATAGTATATATATCTTTTTTTGTAATAAATGGTAAATCTTTAATATAAATTAAAGTTTTATCACTTATTTTAATTTTATTGTTAAAGTTATTACCATATAAGTTAAAGTCATTTTGTTTTATTACCCAGTTATTTTCATTTAATGTATAGTGTTTATGAGCATAACTATTAAAGTATATATCAGTAAGCAAATGAACTAAATAGCCTTGTATAATGGGATTATTTAGTTTATTTTTATAATCATTTAAAAATAAGTCTATTGCTATTTTTTTAGGATTATTATAGTGAGTTATTTTATGATTTATGTCTTTAAATATACATATATCTGGTAATATACTTCCTAATATAAAGTCATCATTATTATTTATTTTTTTAGCAATTTCTATATGTACTGGTAAAGATGGCATATAATCACTTCCTTTTAATCAATTATATCATTTTTT
>CAYXTH010000059.1:0-6400 GCA_964468025.1 uncultured Muribaculaceae bacterium
TAAACTGTTACCTACAGCATATCCCAAAGGTTGTGACATATTGGTTAAAACTACAACTACTTCCTTTCCTGATAATTTTCCTATTTTCACCATTAAATTAGCTAGTTTTCTTGCATCTTCAATATTGTTCATTAAAGCACCATTGCCTACTTTCAAATCAATAACGATTTTATCTGCACCACTTGCGAGTTTTTTACTCATAATACTTGATGCAATTAAAGGTATTGAACTTACAGTACCAGTAACATCTCTTAAAGCATATAATTTTTTATCCGCAGGACATAAATTACCAGTTTGTCCAACAATACAAGCACCTATTTCTTTCATTTGCTTATTTACTTCTTCAATGGATAAATTAGTTTTAAAGTTTTCAATGGCTTCTAATTTATCAATAGTACCACCAGTATGTCCAAGCCCCCTACCACTCATTTTCATAGTTTTAGTACCAAGTGCACTTACAAGTGGTACTAGTACTAATGTTGTTTTATCACCAACACCTCCAGTTGAATGTTTATCGACAGTAGCAAAATCAAAATGAAGTTTATCTCCACTATTAAGCATTATTTCAGTAAGATTCCAAGTCTCTTTTTCATTCATTGATTTTAGTTTAATTGCCATTAAAAGTGAACTGATTTGATAATCAGGAATATCTCCATTTACATATCCCATAACTGCATATTCAATTTCACTTTTAGTAAGTTCTAAACCATTGGCTTTTTTTTCTATAATATCAATTATATTCATATAACGCCTCCTATTTTAATTATATAACTTTTTATGAAAATATAAAAGTAAAAGTGTAAAGTATATTATAAACAAATATTACCAAAATAATTATAGGTGAAAGATATGATTATTTATTTTTTAATATTTATATTTAAAATACTAGAAGAAGCTCTTAGAACTCTTAGAATTATTGTAGTTGCGAATGGTAAAAAAAAATTAGGAGCTATTTTACAATTTTTCATTGCGATAATTTGGATTGTTTTAACTGGTACAGTAGTTACTAATATAAAAGAAGATCCTTTAAAAGTATTTTTCTTTGCTCTTGGTTCTTTAATTGGTTCTTATGTTGGTAGTTATTTAGAAGAAAAAATAGCTCTTGGAACTAATATTGTTATTACTAAAATAGATAAAATAAATGCTTATAAAATTATTGGAATTTTAAAAAAGTATAAAATAACAAGTATTAATGATGGCGGCAAAACTTTGCTTATGATTACCTGTCCTAGAAAAAAAACACCTGAAATTATTAGTGTAATTAAAGATTTTGATAGCAAATGTAACATTTTTTGTGAAAAAATTAAAACTTGCACTTGATTTTTATAATATTTTATGATAGTATATCTTACCAAGGGGAAATAATAGTTTGTAGGTTCTATCATTTTCTGTGAATACCAACCAATAGGTTGGTGTTTTTTGTTTGCTATGACACCGATTGCCTGATGTTTAGGAGCCTGCTAGTTGCATGTTATTTGATAAATGCAATACAAGTAATAACTACCATTTAAACTAACTAAATAATTTAAATATATTATTTTTTTCTATTATGCATAACCTTAACTCACAGTATGAAACCGAAACAAATAATATACCAACTAATCTTTTAAAAAACTAACCCTATTCTAAGATACTAGATATATTAGGAATTACAAATATTAAAAAGCCATATCATAAAATTAAATAGAGTATTTTTAAATACAAAAAAATAACACCCTATGGCATTATTTTAAATCATCAAGAAAATCATCAATGGTCATCATTTCTTCATCTATTTTTTCCAAAGAAACAGACTCTTCTTTAGTTTCTTCTACATCTTTTTTATGTATAAATATATTTTCTATTTTTTCTTTTGTTAAACTACTACCAGTTTGATACCTATCACAAATTGAAATATCAGTTGATTTTAAATAAGTAATATTATTAGTAACAAGGCCTATATTTTGTTTCCCTAAAATAATCATACTTTTAATAATACTATAAGGATTAGTCTTAACATCTCTTACTAAAAGTACTCCTTTGCGTGCTCTTGAAGTAAGCTCAAACTCATCTATTTTTATACGCTTTCCAGTACCCTTATCAGTAACAACTAATACAAAATCGGCATTATCAAAGCTACTTGCACTTACTACTTTATCATCTTTTAAATTTATTGCCTTTACTCCACTACCTTTAAGACCAGTAAGTGGTATTTCCTTGCTCAAATAACGAAGTCCAAAACCATTTTTAGTAGTAATAAATATTTCCTTTTGACAAATAGATACATTAACTACCCTATCTTCCCCTTTTAATTTCATTAAGTTAATAGGTTTAGAATATCTTTGAACTTTAAAATCTTTTAAAGAACTTTTTTTAACCATACCATTTTCAGTAAAAGTTAAAAACTCAGTATTATTAAATTTTTTAGCCAAATAACAACCAATAATATCTTCACCCACACCTATTTTAATAATATTGCTAATATGTTTTCCTAAATCTTTCCATTTTAAATCAGGTAGTTCATAAACAGGAACATATAAGAAATTACCAAAAGATGTGAATAAGATTAACGTATCCATAGTATTTGCCTCATAAATATTCAATACAAAATCCTTATCTTTTAAACCAGTTTCATCACCTGTAGATGCATAACTACGAGTAGACGTTCTTTTTACATAACCCTCATTAGTTACAACAACCATACAATCTTCCTTAGTAATCAAATCTACTGTATCAATTTTGATCTCTGTGACTTCATCTTTAATCACTGTCTTTCTTTCAGTGCCATACTCATCTTTAACTAACTTTAACTCCGTTTTCATAACATGTTTTAAAGCATCTTCATTTTCAAGTATTCTTGTCCATACCGCAATTTCTTTTTTTAAGTTTTCCATTTCCGCCTCTAGTTGTGTTACATCAGTGTTGGTTAATTTATATAATTGTAAATTAACAATGGCCTCAGCTTGTAGTTTAGTAAAATCAAACTCTACTTGTAAGTTTTCAATAGCATTTGACTTATTTTTAGAGGATCTAATAACTTTAATAACCTCCTCTAAAATAGAAAGTGCTTTTATAAGTCCGCAAACAATATGCATTCTAGCCTTTGCATGATTTAAATCAAATATTGTTCTTTTAGAAATTACATCTTTTAAATGTTCAATATATGCGTCAATTATTTGTAAAATGCCTAATGTCATTGGCCTTTTATTAACAATAGCAACCATATTATAATTATAAGAAACCATCATATCAGTATTTTTAAGCAAATAATTTATAATTAAATTTTCATTCGCACCTTTTTTTAAATCAATCGCTATTTGAAGCCCATTTCTATCAGACTCATCTCTTACTTCTGAAATACCATCAACTTTTTTATCAATTCTAATTTCATCTATTTTTTTAACAAGTATAGCCTTATTTACTTCATAAGGTATCTCAGTAATTATAATTTGTCTTTTATTTTTAGTACCTTCTATACTATACTTACATCTTACATTTACTTTACCCTTACCACTTGTAAAAGCATCTCTTATACCTTTAATACCCTCACAGACACCACCTGTTGGAAAATCAGGTCCTTTAACAATTTCCAAAATATCATCAAGAGTACATTCTTTATCATCAATACGCTTAATAGTAGCATCTATTACTTCCACTAAATTATGTGGTGGTATATTAGTAGCATAACCCGCACTTATACCAGATGCACCATTTACTAAAAGGTTTGGGTATTTTGCGGGTAATACCGTTGGTTCAAGTAAAGTATCATCATAGTTTAAGCTCATTAAAACAGTATCTTTATTGATATCTTTAAGCATTTCACCAGCAACTTTTGAAAGTCTTGCCTCCGTATAACGCATTGCGGCCGCACCATCACCATCCATAGAACCATTGTTACCTTGCATTTCAACGTAGCACAAATTATTTTTCCACCATTGACTCATTCTAACTAAGGCATCATAAATGCTAGAATCACCATGTGGATGATAAAAACCCATTATATTACCAACAGATTTAGCCGATTTTTTAGTTGGTTTATCATAAGTATTACCATCTTTATACATCGCATATAAAATTCTTCTTTGAACAGGTTTTAATCCATCTCTAACATCAGGAAGTGCCCTATCTTGAATTATTTTTTTAGCATATCTTCCAAAACTTTTACCCATAATATCTTCAAGTGAATAATCATATATTTTTGTTTTTAAATCGTCCATCTTATCACCTTTTACATTTCATAATTATCTTCTAAAGTAAATTTAACATTTTCTTCAATCCATCTTTTTCTAGGTTCAGCATTATCACCCATTAAAACACTTACTCTTTTTTCCGCAAGTGAAGCATCTGTTAAATTTACCTTTATTAAATTTCTAGTTTCTGGATTCATAGTTGTTTCCCAAAGTTGAGAGGCATCCATTTCACCAAGTCCTTTATATCTTTGTTTTTCAAGTTTTACTTTATATTTAGCTCTTATATCTTCAGCCTCTTTGTCATCCCAAGCATAACCATAAATTTTATTACCACTTTTTAATGAATATAAAGGTGGCAACGCTATATATAAATGTCCATTTTCAATTAAAGGTTTCATATAACGGTAAAAGAACGTGAGTAAAAGTATTTGAATATGTGCTCCATCATCATCGGCATCGGTCATTATAATTACTTTATCATAATTACATTCTTTTATATCAAAATCACTACCTATTCCCGCACCAATAGTTTGTATCATAGTATTTATTTCTTGATTCGCAAGAACATCAGTTAAATTTGCTTTTTCAGTATTTATTACTTTACCTCTTAAAGGCAAAATTGCTTGAAACTTTCTATCTCTTCCCTGTTTTGCACTACCACCAGCTGAATCACCTTCGACTAAAAATAGTTCATTTATTGATTTATTTTTAGATTGGGCAGGGGTAAATTTATCACTAATACTTTTTTCTTTTTTATTCTTGCCTTTTCCATTTCTTGCCTCATCTCTTGCTTTTCTTGCGGCTTCTCTTACTTGCTTTGATTTAACCATTTTTTCAAGTATTTTAGTTGCGGATTCTTTATTTTCTTCTAAGAAAAACGCTAGTTTTTCAGATGTAATACTATCGACAACAGCTCTTGCGACAGGTGTCCCAAGTTTCCCTTTTGTTTGGCCTTCAAACTGTAATAGTTTTTCCGGTATTTGAAGACTTATAATTGCGGTTAAACCTTCTCTTGTATCAGTTCCCTCTAAATTTTTATCTTTCGCTTTTAAAAAGCCATTATTCCGTGCATAATCATTAAAAACCCTTGTAAAGGCTGTTTTTAAGCCTACCTCATGAGTACCTCCATCACTCGTTTTTACGTTGTTTACAAATGATATTATATTTTCTGAATAAGTATCAGTATACTGAAAAGCAATTTCTACATTTATACCCTCTTTCATACCATCAAAATCAACTACACTATGAAGAGCTTTTTTTTCTTCATTTAAATAACATACAAATGAATTTAATCCGTTTTCATAATGATATACTTCTTGTTTTTCATCGGCTTCATCAATAACCTCAATAGTTAAATTTTTAAGTAAAAAAGCACTTTCCTGCATTCTTTCACATATGTTTGTAAATGAAAACTCAGTAGTACTAAAAATTGTATCATCAGGCATAAAATGTACCTTAGTACCAGTTTTATTTGTTTTACCTATCTTTTTTAAAGGTATAGTAGTTTTGCCACCATCTTCAAATCTAATATAATGCTCATAACCATCTCTTTTTATAGTAACCTCCATCCATTTAGATAAAGCATTTACTACACTACCACCAACTCCGTGAAGACCACCTGATACTTTATACCCACTTGTTTCAAATTTACCACCAGCGTGCAGTACTGTATAAATAACCTCTGGGGTACTTTTTCCGCTTGAATGCATACCAACAGGAACACCACGCCCCTCATCCTCTACCGATAAACTACCATCTTTGTGAATTATAACTTTAATTTTTTTACCAAAGCCATTTATAACTTCATCAATACTGTTATCAACAATTTCCCACACTAAATGATGTAGTCCTCTTTTATCAGTTGAACCAATATACATACCTGGTCTTTTTCTTACAGCTTCTAAGCCTTCTAATATTTTTATTGAATTTTCATCATATTTTGCCATATCATCACCAAAAATTATTGTATCAAAAAAAAGAAGGTAAAGCAAACGAAAACGTCAAAAAAATGTACAAACATATTAAATTATAAAACGTTTTGTTAACTTTCATACACTTCTCTTTTATATAATTTAAAATAAGCATTCTTATCTATTTCACCCCCGAGTTTGACACTTGTAATATAAAAATCCCCCTCAAGATATTGTAAATATTTACTTTTTTTTGCATTTTTATCTGTCAATAGTTTTTGAAAATGTCTTAAAATAATTTAAACATTCGCGGGAAAATTT
>CAYXTH010000060.1:0-6324 GCA_964468025.1 uncultured Muribaculaceae bacterium
GCGCCTGCCCAGTTCTCCATCTAACATCTGACATCTCCTTAAGTGGAACCGGAACCAGTTCCAATCCATATGTCATAACAAACTAAAATATAACTAATCAGTTATGTTTTTTTTATGTGAGATAACACTACCCATTGACTTAAAAAACTATATGGGGTAAAATACCATTAGTAATTTTGGAGATGATACTATGAATGAAACAATTGCAGCTATATCAACTGCCCAAGGAATAGGAGCTATATCAATAATAAGAGTAAGTGGAGAAAATGCTTTTAATATCGTGGAAAAAATATTTACAAATAAAAACTTTAAAAGTGCACCTAGTCATACTATACATTATGGTTATATAGTAGATAATGATAAAAAAGTTGATGAAGTATTAGTAACTAAAATGAAAGGTCCTAAAACATTTACTGCAGAGGATGTTGTTGAAATAAATGCACACGGTGGTATAATAACAACCAATAAAATTTTAGAATTACTACTTACAAATGGATGTGCACTCGCAGAACCTGGGGAATTTACTAAGAGAGCCTTTTTAAATGGTAGAATTGATTTAACAGAGGCAGAAAGTATTATGGATTTAATAAATTCTAAAAACGAACAAGCAAGTACTATCGCATTAAATGGAGTAAGTGGTAAAGTATCAAACTTAATAAAAGATTTAAGAGGTGACTTAATAGAAATTATATCTAATATTGAAGTTAATATTGACTATCCTGAATATGAAGATATTGAAATAATGACAGTAAATCAAATAAAAGATAAACTTTATACTTTAAAAAACAAAATAAAAAACATATTAAATCAATCTAAAACAGGAGAAATACTTAAGTCAGGAATTAAAACTGTAATTGTTGGAAGACCAAACGTTGGTAAAAGTAGTATCTTAAATGCACTTACTGGTGAAGAAAAAGCAATAGTAACATCTATTCAAGGAACCACAAGAGATAGCGTAGAAGCAAGCATTAAGGTAGATAATATTGTTTTAAATTTGATTGATACCGCAGGAATTAGAAAAACAAAAGACATTGTAGAAAGCATTGGTGTTGAAAAAAGTATTAAACTTATAAATGAGGCTGATTTAGTGCTTTTTGTAGTAAATAACAATGAACACCTTACAAAAGAAGATAAACAAATACTTGAATATTTAAAAAACAAAAATTATATTACAATTGTTAATAAAAAAGATCTAGAAAAAAACATTGATGATGAAAACCTTTTAAACAAAGTATATGTAAGTGCTTTAAACAATGAAAATATAGAAGAAATTGGAACTAAAATAAAAGAATTATTTAACTTGGAAAAAATAGAAACAAAAGACTTAACTTATCTAACAGGTGCGAGAAGCAAGGCAATATTAAACAAAGTGCTTGAAAGTATAAAAGATGTTGAAAACGGGATAAATAACAATTTTCCTATTGATATGATAGAAATCGATTTAAAAAATATATGGAATTTACTAGGAGAAATTACAGGCGATACTTATGAAGAAGAATTGCTTGATGAACTATTTAGTAGATTTTGTCTTGGAAAGTAGTGATAACATGGAATATGAAATTATAGTAGTAGGTGGTGGCCATGCTGGATGTGAAGCCGCACTTGCAGGTGCGAGAATGGGGCATAAAACTTTATTAATTACTGGTAATATAAACAATGTCGCAGATATGCCATGTAACCCATCAATTGGTGGTAGTGCGAAAGGTATTGTTGTAAGAGAAATAGATGCCTTAGGTGGGGAAATGGGAAAAAATGCGGATAAAAGTTTACTACAAATTAAAATGCTTAATGGTTCAAAGGGTCCTGCAGTAAGGGCTTTAAGAGCACAAGCAGATAAAATAACATATCCTAAAAATATGCTTAAAACATTAAATAGTACTAAAAATTTAGAATTATATGAAGGATTAGTTGCAGATGTATTAACTGAAAACAACAAAGTAACTGGTGTTATATTAGAAGATGGCAAAACATTTAAAACAAAAGTCACCATACTAACAACCGGTACATATATGAATGCCGATATATTAGTTGGTAGTACTAGAAGAAGAGAAGGTCCACACGGTGAGAAACCCTCTAATAAGCTTAGTGATAATTTAGAAAAAAAAGGTTTTATTATTAAAAGACTTAAAACTGGTACTCCACCTAGAATTGAAAGAAATTCTATTGATTTTAGCAAAACTAAAATAGAAAAAGGAGATACTACTTATCATACATTTAGTTTTGATAATGATCCTATTTATGATATAGATAAGCAAGAAGATTGTTATTTAACATATACCAATGAAAAAACTCACAAAATAATACTAGATAACTTAAATAAATCTAGTATGTATGGTGGGCTTAATGATATAAAGGGGATTGGCCCAAGATATTGCCCATCTATTGAAGATAAAGTAGTTAGATTTAGAGATAAGGAAAAACATCAATTATTTTTAGAACCTGAAAGTCTTTATTATGATGATATTTACCTTCAAGGATTTTCTACTAGTATGCCCCACAATATTCAAGAAGAAATGGTACATTCTCTTAGTGGTCTAGAACACGCTAAAATATTAAGATATGCTTACGCAATTGAATATGATGCAATATACCCAACACAATTAAAGGCTAATTTGGAAACTAAGCTTATTGAAAACTTATTTACGGCTGGTCAAATAAATGGTACTAGTGGTTACGAAGAAGCCGCAGGACAAGGTTTAATTGCGGGAATAAATGCTGGATTAAAACTTGAAAAAAAAGAGCCTTTAATACTTAAAAGAAATGAATCTTATATTGGGGTTTTAATTGATGATTTAATTACAAAAGGTATTAAAGATCCATATAGATTACTTACTTCAAGAGCAGAATATAGACTACTTCTTAGACATGATAATGCCGATTTAAGACTTAGAGAATATGGTTATAAAGTAGGGCTTATTGATGAAAAAAGGTATCAAAAATTACTTAATAAAAAAGAAAACATGAATAAGTTGATAGATGAATTAAAAAAAATTAGAATTACTCCAAAGGAAAATGAATTTTTAAAAACTCTTAATACAACACTTTTAAAAGATGGTATTAGTTTATACACACTAGTAAAAAGGCCAGAGATAAAGATTAATGATATAACAAAATATTTAGATAATAAGTATGATTCATCCGTTTTGGAACAAGTTTCTATTATGATTAAATACGATGGCTATATTAAAAAAGCAATGACTGAAGCCAAAAAAATGGAACATTTAGAAAATAAAAAAATTCCAGAAAATATTAACTATGATAAAATACATAATTTAGCAAGTGAAGCAAAACAAAAGTTAAAAGAAGTTATGCCTACTTCGCTTGGGCAAGCACTTAGAATTAGTGGTGTTAATCCAGCTGATATTTCTATTTTAATGATATATTTAAAAAAGGAGAAAAGCAATGACTGAAAATGAGTTTGTTTATTATACAAAAGAACTTGGTATTGATATTACTGATGATATTCTTAATAAGTTAACTATGTACTATGAATTGTTAGTTACTTGGAATGAAAAAATGAATTTAACAGGCATTACTGATAAAAAAGATGTTTATTTAAAACACTTTTATGATAGTTTAACTATGTGTAAAGTGATAGATTTAAATAAGGAGAACACTTTATGTGATATTGGTACTGGTGCAGGTTTCCCTGGCATGGTAATAAAAATATGTTTTCCACATATTCATTTAACGCTTGTAGATTCTTTAAATAAAAGGCTTGTATTTTTAAAAGAAGTTGTGAATATTTTAAATCTTGATGACGTAGAAATTATTCATGCAAGAGCCGAAGATTATGCTTTAAAAAATAGAGAACTTTTTGATATTGTTACCGCAAGAGCGGTTGCGAGCACGCCTATTTTATTAGAATATTGTATCCCACTTGTTAAAGAAAACAAGTATTTTATTGCCTTAAAAGGTAAGGAAGATATTAAATCTTGTGAAAATGCTTTAAATAAATTAAATTGTGTTGTGGAAAAGCTAATTATCTTTGAACTCCCTTTTGAAGAAAGCACACGCACTATTATTAAGATTAAGAAAAATAAAACAACTAGCTTAAAGTATCCTCGGAAATATAATGAAATGAAAAAATATCCGCTTTAAGCGTTTTTTTTTGTTTTTATATTGAATTATTTTAAAAAAAATAGTATCATTATAGTATATAAGAATAGAAGGGAGGGCACCCTATGTATGAAACTGGAAAATTAGTACAGTTAAATATCAATGATATTTTACCTAATAGGTTTCAACCACGTATTTATTTTAATGATACTAAGCTTTATCAACTTGCACAATCTATTAGTAAATATGGCATTATACAACCTATTGTTGTAAGGCAAATTAATAATAAATATGAAATTATTGCGGGTGAAAGAAGATATAAAGCAAGTAAACTTGCAAATAAGGCGACCATCCCTGCTGTTGTCATAAATTTAACGGATCGTGAAAGTGAAGAAATTGCCTTGCTTGAAAATATTCAAAGGCAAGCTCTTACTCCTATTGAAGAAGCAGTTTCATATAAAAGAATTTTAGACGGGGGATATATTTCAAAAGAAGAACTTGCGAAAAAAATTGGTAAAGATGAAAAATTTATTTCAGAAAAAGTTAAATTACTTAGTTTAGATGATACTGTCCAAGACGCCCTACTTGGTGGTAAAATATCTGAAAGGCACGCTAGGTCTTTACTTAAACTTAAGTCCAGAGAAGTACAAAGAGAAATGCTTTCTAGAATTATAAATGAAAGACTTACTGTAAAAAGAACTGATGATGAAATTGCTAAAATATTAAATAATACTATTAAAAATAATTCAGTTGAACTTTTATTTGATGGAAAGGAAAATTTTATGGATATAGATAGAACTTTAAAAGAAGCCCAAGATATAAATGCAGCTGTAAGCACACCAACAGAACAAAACCCTGCAGCAACTGTATTTAATAATATGAACAATATGCAAAATAATGAAACAGAAAATGCACAAACTAATCAAACTTCCGATGGTAATAAGTTTGTACATTTTGTACCAAATGAAACTTCTAAAATAGAACCTGCTGCTAGTACACCTACTTTTGATAACATATTTAATCAAAGTATAAACAATCAAAGTACGGAAAATACTCAAACACCTGTACTCGAAACTCCTACTCAAAGTGCTACTTCATCTACTTTTGATAATAAGATGCAAAACACTCCTAATATAAACGAATTTTCTCCTAGCGTTAGTGAACCTAGTACTATAAACCAATCAAACACTACGGATACACCTATTCAAACTATTGGTGGACTTGATACAAATAATAATATTCCTAATATTGAACCTAATCAAGTCAGCAACATTGAACCAAGCAATGTAAATCAAACACCAGTTGTAGAAAATACACCAATAAATAAAGTGCCTGATAATATACCTGTTACTCAAAGTACTGACATACCACCTGTAAATAATATTAATACTTTTGATATGCAGGTTAATAATAGTACAAATACAACACCCGATAATAACACCACAACATATGATACATCTAATATAAATCCAGCTGAAAGTTCTCCTATTCAAGAACAACCTAATACATTTAATAATCAAGTTGCTGAACCTATTAATTTAACAAGTAATCAGGATTATAAGTTGCCTACTCAAAATTCTATCGCAAATGCAGTATCAGAAGCGTTTGCAAAACAAGAAAATCAAAGTAATAATATATCAAATATACCACAAGCCGATATTATTGAAGAAAATGCTATACCTAATATTCCTATTGCCAATAGTATAAACACTCCTAATATTAAAGAAGCAATTCGGTTAATAAGAGAATGTGCAGACAAAATAGAAGCACTTGGATATACTTTAAATGTTGATGAAGCAGATTTAAATGATAAATATCAAGTAACATTTAATATAAATAAATAACGCCCTAAAGCGTTTTTTTATTTTTGATGGTAATATTATCATGACAGAATAGTAAGAGTATGAAAAGGGCTTAATCCTATTATTGAAAAATTTTTTATACTATGCTATACTTCTTAATGAATAATTATCTACAAAATCAGAAGTTTTATTTTATGGGAGATAAAAATTTGAAAAAAAGCTTTAAAATAGTACTACCAGTAAAATAAACTTTTTCGAAAAAGAATGATAATCTTTCTATATTTTTTAATATTGATGTATAAACACATGGTATTTCCGATACTACTGTAAAAAATTGTACAAAGTTAAATACACAGCCAAATGAACGCTTAATAGCCAATAACATTGATGGCTTTTAAAATGTAAATATGTTGATCTTATTTACAACAATAAAGATTTGAAATGGGTGATAAATATGTTCGAA
>CAYXTH010000061.1:0-6124 GCA_964468025.1 uncultured Muribaculaceae bacterium
TAAGTGGTCATAAGGTAAGTTTTAAAAAGTTATATTTATAAAAGCAGGTAGGGGTGTAAATGTGGTATTAATCTAACAGTGTAATTTTAATATTATGTTTATACATCCGAGGGATGTGGTTTCAGTGGGCAAGGCTATACTTTTGTATGGTTTGGTATTAGATTATATAGTGTGGAAGACTTTTTGGGTTGTTTCTCCGAATGCATCGAACTCGAACAATGCGTGGAATGTCAACAGCAGCAGTCTGAACAACAACAACGTCAACAACAACTCGAATGCGGTCTTCCCGAGAGCTCTCTAAGTACTTTGTAGTATGTGCTTACGGGTCATATTGAATAGATAGAGAACAATTTAATACCATGTTAGTAATTATGGTTTAGTACACTTTTAATAAAATTACTGACAAAATATTGGTTAGGGTGGTCTTTATTTTAGTAAAAGATTAACAGTATAATTGTCTTTAATTAGTGTTTTATATTGTTAATAATGCTTTGAAAAATTAAAGTAACCACCTAGACTAACCCATTTTATGGGATATATCAAATTTGAAGGTTGGTTTGATATTAAAAATGTTTAAAAAATATGTAATTATGTTTTAATAAAGATTTGGATGATAAAATTGTTGCTGCATGTAGAATATTATGAAAGTAAAAAAAGTATACAATGAAAATAAAAAAATATATATAGATTATGTGATTATGATAAAAATAGGTATCTTTTATGAAACTTATAATAATGATGCCTTAATTATCAACAAGTTATTTAAATACAAAGTAAAGAAAATAGGTGATTTTGATAGAGTTGGTTTTCCTATAAATTCATATGATAAAGTTATAAAAAAGTTAAATGAGTGCAAAATAAATTATGTAGTTATTGATGGTGGTACTTTTAGTAAAAAGTTTTTAAAGAACAATTATAAAAAATATTTAAGTAATAATTATACTGGTAGAATAGATGATATATGTGATAGGCTAAATAATTTAATTTTTACATCTAATATAGATGATATTTTGCTTAAAATAGAAAGCCTTTTATGACTGATAAGTTAATACTTGCGGTTAAAATAAAAAAATTCATATATTATTCTGATAAGATAATTGTTAATTTTCCAAATAGTGAAATCACTTTAAAAAATAAAATTAAAAGTACACTATATGATACGTTAGAACTTGTTTACTTTACTAATTCTTTAAATGATAAAACAATTTATCAAAAGAAAATAATTAGTAAAATAAAGATGCTTGATTTTTATTTTAAGTATAGTTTAGACAAAAAATATATTTCTTATAAGAAATATAGAAAAATATCAAATAAGTTAAATGAAATAGTTAAAATGTTATATGGATGGATAAATGAAAAGAGCAAGTAATTTATATAAAGGATTATTTGATATTGAACTTATAAATGATACTTATAAGCAAATAAAAAGGGCAACTAAAAATAGAAGAAAAATATATGTTTATGAAGAAATGTACACTTATCATATAACTAATGTATTAAATAAATTAAAATGTTATAATCCTATTTATAATATTTTTTTAATAAAAGAAAATAAATATAGAATTATAATGAGTTTAAATATAGAAGATAAAATAGTAAATCATTTAGTTGGTAATGCTTTAATTAAAGTACTTGATAGTACTTTAATTAATACTAATGTCGCAACTAGAAAAAACAAAGGAACTCACTATGGTATTAAGTATGTTAAAAAATATTTAAATGAGCTAAAACAAGATAATATATATGCTTTAAAAATAGATATAAGTAAGTATTTTTATAGTATAGATCATACAATACTTAAAAGTTTACTAAATAAAAAAATAAAAGATAAAGATTTTTTAAACTTATTAAATGTTATTATAGATAGTACTGATAAAGATTATGTAAATAAAAGAATAACTGCTTTGATAAATAGTGAAATAAAAAAGGTAAAGGGAAGAAAACTAATAAATGAATTAAAACATGTACCTATTTATAAAAAAGGCAGAGGACTTCCAATAGGTAATTTAACTAGTCAAATACTGGCAGTTTTCTTTTTAAATGAAATGCATCATTATTTAAAGGAAAATCTTAAAATAAAGCATTTGATTGTGTATATGGATGATTATGTAATATTATCTAATAGTAAAGAGTATTTAAAAGAAATATATGGCATTATAAGGGATTATATGTATAAATATAAATTAAAATTAAATGATAAAACAAAAATAGTAAATATAAATAAAGAAGGACTTGATTTTTTAGGTTTTAGGTTTTATATTAAGAACAATAAGATAATTATGAAAGTAAGAAATAGAACTAAAAAAAAATTTAAAAAATCTACTAATATTAACTCTATTAAAAGTTATAAATCTCATTTTAAATGGGGCACCTGTCATAATCTATATAATAAATATGTTAAAAAGTATTGATGTTTTAATAAAAATATGATAATATGCATATGTAAGGGAAACTTACATATAATAAAAGGAACATTCAAGTTGTTCTTGTTGGATGTTACCAATTTTGTGTTTTGTAACACCTAATTCATAGTTGAGTTAGGTGTTTCATTTATTTTAATAAATAATTTATTAAAACTGATATTATTTTCAAAAGGTAAAAAATAATATTGATTAAATAGAACTTTTTACTCATAATATTACCCCTTTCTAATTTTTTTAAATTAAAAGGGGTAACACCCAGCACTCAAATGCTTCTAAAACAATTATATAATATATATCTTATAAACACAAGCGTATATGTTAAAAATATTTAATTTTAATATATATAATGGCAATGACTTTCAAATTAAGTTTAACTATTTTAAAAGAAGTGGTTTTTACTTTGAGAATTAAATATTTATAAAAAAGTAATAAAATGCACTTGACAAACATACAATAAAGGTGCTATATTGGGTATGCGTTGATTTACTTAGGTAAATCTTTAATTAAAACACCTTATGAAACGCCTGGATGTGTGCAAAGAAAGGAGGAAGAATATGCCTACTATAAATCAGTTAGTAAGAAAGAGAAGAAAAGACAAAACAAGAAAGAGTAAATCTCCAATGCTTGGTGTTGGATTTAATAGTAAAGATAATAAACCAACTGTAAGTAATTCTCCACAAAAACGTGGTGTATGTACTCGTGTTGGAACTAAAAGTCCAAAAAAACCGAACTCAGCTCTTCGTAAATATGCTCGTGTAAGACTTTCAAATGGAAAAGAAGTAGATGCTTATATCCCAGGAGAAGGACATAACTTACAAGAACATAGCGTTGTACTAATTCGTGGTGGACGTGTAAAAGACCTTATCGGTGTTCGTTATCATGTAATTCGTGGTACTATGGATACAGCACAGGTTGATAAACGTCGTCAAGGACGTAGTAAATATGGTACAAAAAGACCAAAAGATAGTAAAAAATAATTTAAGAAAGGAGGAATACTATGCGTAAAAGACGTGCAGTAAAAAGAGATGTTCTTCCAGATCCAGTCTATAATTCAAAATTAGTTATGAAACTTATTAACCAAATTATGAAAGATGGAAAAAAAGGAACAGCTCAAACGATTCTTTATGATGCTTTTGACATTGTAAAAGAAAAAACTGGTAGTGAACCAACAGAAGTATTTAATAAAGCACTTGAAAATATTAAACCGGTATTAGAAGTTAAAACAAGACGTGTTGGTGGAGCTAATTACCCAGTACCAATTGAAGTAAGACCAGATAGAAGTCAAGCATTAGGACTTCGTTGGCTTGTACAATATGCTAGATTAAGAGGTGGTCATTCAATGGCTGAAAATTTAGCAAATGAAATAATTGATGCTTCTAATGGAGTAGGAGCAGCAGTTAAAAAACGTGAGGATACTCATAGAATGGCCGAAGCAAATAAAGCATTCGCTCATTATAGATGGTAGAAAGGAAATAAATTATGGCTCGTGAATATAGTTTAGATAAAACACGTAATCTTGGTATTATGGCACATATTGATGCCGGTAAAACTACTTGTACAGAAAGAGTTTTATACCATACAGGTAAAATCCATAAAATAGGAGAAACACACGATGGTGAATCTCAAATGGACTGGATGGAGCAAGAACAAGAACGTGGAATTACTATTACTTCTGCGGCAACAACAGCTTTTTGGAAAGGTTATAGATTTAATATAATTGACACTCCGGGTCACGTTGACTTCACAGTTGAAGTACAAAGAAGCTTACGTGTACTTGATGGAGCAGTAGCTTTAATCGATGCACAAGCTGGTGTTGAACCACAAACAGAAACAGTATGGCGTCAAGCAACTGAATACAAAGTACCCCGTATGATTTTTGCTAACAAAATGGACAAAATGGGGGCCGACTTTGCATATAGTTTAAAAAGCATTGATGATCGCCTTGGAGTAAACGCAAAACCAATACAATGGCCAATAGGTGCTGAAAGCGATTTCAATGGAATTATTGATTTAATTACTAAGACTGCTTATAAATATGATGGTAAAGAAGCAGAAGAACCAGAAATTATTGATATTCCAGAAGACTTAGTTTCATTAGTTGAAGAAAAGAGAACAGAACTAATAGAAGCAGTTGCGGAATTCGATGATGAACTTATGAATAAATATTTAGAGGGTGAAGAAATTTCTGTTGAACTTATTAAAAAGGCAATTAGAAAAGGTACCCTTGCAGTTGAATTTTTCCCAGTTATGTGTGGTACTGCACTTGGGAATAAAGGTATTAAGTTATTACTTGATGCAGTTATTGATTATCTTCCTGCACCTACTGATGTTGAAGCAATTGGTGGGGTAGACATGGATGGTAATGAAATAGAAAGACATCCAAGTGATAATGAACCATTTAGTGCTTTAGCATTTAAAGTTATGACAGACCCATTTGTTGGTAAACTTACATTTTTTAGAGTTTACTCAGGACACTTATCAAGTGGCTCATATATTTTAAATGCAAATAAAAATAAAAAAGAAAGAATTGGTCGTATTTTACAAATGCACGCTAATAACCGTAAGGAAATAAGTGATGTATATACAGGAGATATAGCAGCGGCCGTTGGTCTTAAAGTAACAACTACTGGTGACACTTTATGTGATGAAAAACATGCTTGTATTTTAGCACCTATGGAGTTTCCAGAGCCTGTTATTGAACTTGCTGTTGAACCAAAATCAAAAGCAGACCAAGATAAAATGGCACTTGCTCTTCAAAAACTTGCTGAAGAAGATCCTACTTTTAGAGCAAGCACTGATCCTGAAACTGGCCAAACAATTATCGCAGGTGTTGGTGAACTTCACTTAGACATTATTGTTGATAGAATGAAAAGAGAATTTAATGTGGAAGCTAATATTGGTAAACCACAAGTTTCATATCGTGAAACTATTAAAACTGCGGCTGATTGTGAAGGCAAACATATTAAACAATCAGGTGGACGTGGACAATATGGTCACGTATGGATTAAATTCGAACCAAATCCAGATAAAGGATATGAGTTTGTTGATGCCGTTGTTGGTGGAGTTGTTCCAAGAGAATATATTCCAGTTGTTGACAAAGGACTTCAAGAAGCAATGGAATCTGGTATTTTAGCAGGATTCCCACTTATGGATGTAAAAGCAACATTGTTTGATGGTTCATATCATGATGTTGACTCATCTGAAATGGCATTTAAAGTTGCCGCAAGCTTAGCTTTAAAAGAGGCTAAAAAGAAATGTAACCCAGTTATTTTAGAACCAATTATGAAAGTTCAAATAGTTGTTCCAGATGAATATTTAGGAGCAGTTATGGGTGATGTTACATCTCGTCGTGGTCGTCCACTTGGTCAAGAATCAAGAGGAAATGCTCTTGCAATTGATGCAATGGTACCACTTTCAGAAATGTTTGGTTATGTAACTAGTCTTCGTTCAAATACTCAGGGACGTGGAACATTTACAATGGTATTTGACCATTATGAAGAAGTACCTAAAAACATTGCTGAAGAAATAATCAAAAAAAATGGTGGAAACTAATTAAAAAGACTTGAAATTTTAGTAAAACCTAGATATAATGTTATATGAAAACGAAAGAGGAGGAAAAAATATGGCAAAAGAAAAATTTGACCGTTCAAAACCCCACGTTAACATTGGTACTATTGGCCACGTTGACCATGGTAAAACGA
>CAYXTH010000062.1:0-5994 GCA_964468025.1 uncultured Muribaculaceae bacterium
TTTTCTTTTCTTATTATACATTACCTTACTCCTTTTCTATATTACAACCATTTTATCACAAAAAAAAAAAAAAAAACAAGTCATATTTTCGATAAATCAAAAAAAAGACAAAATTTTCAGTTACTATTCACAGCTAAAATAAATAAAGGCGTAGAAAAATAGCGAATTTTCGTTATTTTTTTTCGCTTAAAATTTCATCGATAGTTAAGGGCATTCCTAGTGATAAATTAAATAATGCTTTGTATGGATTAACGCCATTTCTATAAGAAGTTTCTATATAACTTTTTATATTGGCAAAATCCTTAGCTCTATTTATATTTTTAAATTGTCCGGATATCTTTAACTTAGTTTTGCTAGACCTAAGTGAACGCTCAGATAGGTTATTTGTTGTAGGAAGATCAAAATCGCATACCCATGAAAAATAATTGTCTTTGTAATCTAATATTCTAAGTATCAATGTTTTTTCAGTATCTTTATAGAATCTATTATTATCTTCCTTGTTTTCTTCTATTGCTGATAACATTATTTCATCAAATTTATCAAAGAAATTTTTAGAAAAATCATCATTATATGTTTGATTTAATTTTATGAGTTTTTCCCTTTCTTTAATACTTTCGGTTATTAAATTTTTTAGTTCTTTTGACCAATTAGAATCTAAATTATCAATTACTTTTTGAAGGTCTCTTTGTAAGTGTGCATTACACTCAATATTAAAGAATGAATATTCTTTATTATAATTTACTTTATTATGATCATGCATTACTTTGGTATTACTATCTAAACTTTTAAGTATTCCATCTTTATCAAGACCTTCTTTGTTTTTACGTTCATGAGCCACATAAAAGGCTAATTTTTCATCTCCATAAAATCTTAAACATGCCCTTTTTTTATCTACAAATATTACAGTATCATCCCAATACAATAATGGGCTTTTTAATAATTTTATTTTTAATTTATTATTAAACTCTTCTAACTGTTTAGAAGCTTGTTTTTGAACTTTGGCTATATATCCTTCACTTAAATCCATTTCACCTTCAGTAAGCCCTTTTATTATTCTTTTAACCCTAGTTATTGATACAAACCCTTCGTTTAATAATTCTAATATTAAGGC
This sequence comes from uncultured Muribaculaceae bacterium, assembly GCA_964468025.1. GTDB lineage: Bacteria > Bacillota_I > Bacilli_A > RF39 > UBA660 > Coprosoma. Next base: position 1,112 of record CAYXTH010000062.1, read on the forward strand.
TTTGACATTAGGGCCATATTGATTATCTTCTTTAAGAGAATTAGGTATCTTGGAATGTACTTTTTTACCACAATAAGTACATTTATATTTTTTAAATTTTACTCTTTTTTTAATTGGTAATAATACATAGTCAAAAACATCTTTATCAATAGTTTCGTTAGTATCTTTTAGTTCATGTTCGCAATAAGGACACTTATCTAATTCAATATATTCAATCTCATTTATCTCTTCATCTTTAAATTTTTCTAATTTATATTTTTTGTGTCCTTTTTGACCGCCTACTTTTTTATTTGATTTTTTCCTACTATTGGGTATTACCTTGTTTTTGTTTATTGGTGTTTTACTAGTTGGAATACCACTATTATTAGAGTCGGTATTAAGTAAAGATTTTAATCTAGCTATTTCATCTTCTTTATTTTTTAGCTCCTTTTGGTATTCTTCTATTTCTTTTTGATATTTCATTCTTTCTTCCTTAGCTGCAATTTCTTTTGCTATTTTATAATTATTCTCTATTGTATTATATCTTTTTTCTAATAATTTATATTCATACTTTAATTGTCTATTTTCGTTTTCTATAAAATTATATCTCAATTCTAAACTGTGATATTCATTTAATAGTCCTTTTTGATAATTACTTTTTGTAGGCATATTTTATTCTTCTTTCTATTACAATAGAATTATAGCAAACAAAAAGCAAAAAGAACAATACTCTTTGCACTTATTTACATTTTATTTTGTTATTTAGCTGTGAATAGTAACACAACTTGACAATTTTTAAATAAAATAATTTAAAAAAGTAGCCTACTCCATAGCGGCCACTTCAAGTTTTTTATCATTATGAATTAAAGTAATTGTACCAGTAGTTTGATACCCTAAATTTTTCTTATAAGTAATAGTAAAATCATATGTATATGCTTTATCATCAGAAGAATTATTATATGTAAATGTAGTTACATCGTTTTTTTCAGCAACAGCACTTGTTACTACTGGTAATTCTTGTTTTCTTTCTTTATAAACATTACTTTCTACATGTTTATACATAGATGTTTCTGCAAGTTTAATAAAATCATTCCTAAAATCTTTATAAACAAACTGTAAACCACCTACATCACTTTTTGTTACCTTATTATCTAAATTAAAGAAATCAGAAACAAACAACTTAGTAACAAGAGAAGCATATTCTTCTTCATCCACATCATCACTTGACAATGTATTTTTTAATTTTTTAAATAACTTTTTATAATACTTAGTTGCATTTTCACTTAAAGTATAATCATATCCCTCAATAGTATCAACGCTTTTTACTTTTTCTACTTTTTCACTAGTATCTTTATTAAAGAATATAAAGTAAACACCTGCGGCAATTAAAACTATTAGTATTATACTTAAAAATATAATTGGCTTTTTTTTCATTCTTCTTTTTTTCATTTATTTTCTCCTTTTAACTTATCAGATTCTTTTATTTTTTTAATTAAATCATGAACTATTATATCATTAGAAACAGATACTTCTTTTTCTGCTCTCTCAGTATATTTTTCAATATAATCTTTACTTATAACATCATTTTCATTTATTAAAATGCCTTGCCTATCTTGATTATCATAATACATTTTATTAGTAATCCAGTTACCATTTGGGAATACCACAAAATGATCATCAGTATTAAATACATCGTGTCCAAGAGCATAATCATTATGAACTCCAAGCATATTACCAAGAGTTGGAAGAACATCATACATTCCCATTACGTCTGTTACCTCTTTTTTCAAACTACCGTCTTTTGTCCATATAATAAATGGTACTTTACGATTAAGTTCATAATCATACTCATCAAATTCATTATATTTTGGATCATCTTTACTCAAAGTACTATCAGTTTCAGGATCATAATTATAATAAAAATTATATTCCGAACGCTTAATTTTAGCGTCGTGATCACCATATATAACAAGTACTGTATTATCAAGAAGTCCCTCTTTATCTAACTTATCAACAAGCTCACCTATTGCTTCATCTGCGTAGTGAGCAGTTTTAAAATAACGACCTAATATTTTATCACTTAAATAATCATTAACAACCTCTTCTTCTTGGCCAGTTTCCTCATTTACCTTTTTATACTTATAAGTTAAATCTAGTGTATTCTGACCATCTAAGGAAGTAAATGGTGTATGGTTAGTAAGCATAATTAAAGTTCCATACCAATTATCATATTTTTCATTGATTTTTTTAATCTTATCAACTGATTGACTAAAAAACGACTTGTCATTAAGACCAAGACCTAATATATCTTCATCTTTTATTTCATAATCATTTGTATAACTGTAAAATTTATTATAACCTAATTTTTTATGCATTACTTCTCTATTCCAAAAGTTTGCTTTATTAGCATGCATACTAAATGTATAATAACCCTTTTCTTTTAATAATTTTGGCGTTGTTACATATTCTCTATCCCAATAACTTACAAATACTGTACCACTACTAGCGGGCAATAATGATGTGTTAAATGTAAACTCACTATCACTACTAGTTCCAACACTCTCCTGTGAATAAAAGTTTGAAAAATACAATCCTTCGCTTGCAAGACGTTTTAAATTAGGAGTGATATCAGTACCATTTATATTAGTACTTAATAAGAAATTCTGAATACTTTCAGCATGAATAACAATAACATTTTTCCCTTTTAAAATGTTTGTATATTCATTATCACTTGTTTTTGATGGATATTCTTTGTAGTAATCTCTAAACTCTTTTGCGGCCTTATCATAACCAAATAAAGGACTTATTTGCGGCTTTAAACTAGAAATAAGATCATTTGCCTGATATGTATATATACCAAATTTCATAACTACATATTCTCTGTTCCACTGTTTATAAAGTCTACTAATATCAGTACCAGTAACGGTTGTTAAAAAGCAAATTAGTAAAACAAAACCAACAGTCAAAGATTGTAAAAAAGTTTTTCTTCTTTTTCCTTTATTAACTGTTTTTATAAAATATTCTTTTTTCTTTAATCTATGGTTAATATATATAAATATAATTGGTGCAAGTAAATAACAAAAATCTTTTATTTCAACAACATTTTCTAAGGCATCACCAACTCCAAATATTTGAAGAGATGTTGCGAGAAGTGAAAATGATGCGAATGATATATAATTTGCATAATACATTGAATTTATTAAGCATACAGCGGTAAATATTACCATCCATACCATTAAATATTTAAATCTATTTTTAGGCTTAAACAAATACACAAATGATGCGATAATTATTACAAATGCCGAGTCCGCTAAAATTGGACTTATATCAAATGAATTTTTAACTGTAATTACTCTAAGTAAAAATGAATTTACTATACAAGAAATTACAAAAAAACTTAATAATACATTATTTTGTACAAATTTTTTTGTGTTCTTTGGTAAATTTTTAATAAATTGTTTAGTATTTTTTGGTAAATGTTTAAAAAATGTACTTATTTTATTTTTTATTTTTTTAAATTTATCTTTCATACTTCACCTCATCCATACCACATAATTATATCACTTTTTTTTTCAAAAAAAAAGAGTAATTTTATAGTTTACACCAATGTTTTTTGACGCATTTTTATAAAATTTTCTACCTCAGCAAGTTCTTGTTCTTCATAAGTTGCAGGCGTAGGTTTTAGCTGCGGATTAAGATTTTCATTAAAAGCTGTATTTATTTTTTCATACACATCTTTTTTATCTAAAACCTTTTTTTTAAATAATATTTTCCCTGTATCAGCAAGCATATGTACATTTTCCCCAGTATGGAAAACTACTTCCACATCTGATATTAGCTCTCTAAAATATTTATGATCAATAGGTTCAAATAATAATGGTGTGCTTGCATCTATGTCATCAAACATACCACTAAATCTTTCATCATTTGCGAATACTAAGCATATATCTTTTACATCTTCAATATTTGGCAAATTGTTTTCGCACCTTATTTTCATTATATCACGAAAAACTTTATCATTTTTAAGCCTATCAGATGTTTTAACCAACATATTTTCTAATTTAATACGTGATTTTATTTTTCTCTTAAGATTTTTATCTGCAAAAGCATACCAAAATAATTCATCATCACAAAGACTTTCTCCTATATAAGCAAAACAATATGAATCTTGAAATATTGCTTTCATCATAAAATCCCTATCATTAGTTTTCATTATATAATCAAAAGCATATGAACCAATAACTGAAATAGTTTCAAGAGCAAAAGCATCATCTTCCCAAAGTTCTGGTAAAACATCTTTTAATATTTCTCTTTGATTATTATAATTTTTATTTTCGCCTGTTCTTACGCTTTCCAATATGTCTTTTAACTCTTCAATATTCTTTATATACATACATATCACCCACCAAAATTATACCATATATCAGCAAAAAACAAAAGGTGATTACTAACAATTACCTTTTTATATGAAAATACCTTTGTCATTTCTTTTTTACTTTTCACAATTTTAAATTCTATTAAAACTATAAAAATTATCTAGCATTAACATAAATAAAATTTTACCAAATTTTTTAGGAATTTCAATTATTCAAAATACGCGTAAACATAACTTTTATCACGTTTATTATCAATGTTTGTAGCAAAAAATAAAACAATACATAAAATACATTGGAGGTATTTATGGAAACAATATTAAATAATGAAGTATCAGTTCTTGGCACCTATAACGAAATTCCAACAACAATTACATCAGATGTTCTTGCAGTTACAATGATTGATGGACTTACAGTAGTAAAAACAGCTGATAAAACGGTATGGGCAGATGGCACTTTAACTTATACTATTACAATTGACAACCAAACAACTGGGACATTTACATCACCTGTTGTTACTGATGTACTTGA
>CAYXTH010000063.1:0-5664 GCA_964468025.1 uncultured Muribaculaceae bacterium
AATATTATTATTTGAATTGTATGTCCTAACTAATTATATGAATTGACATTTTGCCCAGTTTTCCAAGATCATTTTATCGCTTTCTCGTAGCGATAACCTTAATATATCATAGACAATTTAGAAAGTCAACACTTTTTTGAAAGTTTTGTGAATTTTTATTGTTTGGTTGATTCCTTTCGCAAACTGCTCATTTAATATATCATTTATAAAGATTTAAGTCAATACATTTTTTAATTTTTTTAACTTTTTTTTAATTTTTGCTATTTTCTATACATTTTACTGTATAATATATGCAAAGTCATATAATAAATTACTGTTTTTTTGTAATATTTTTATACTTGTTTTCATACATTAAATTCCTTTTTAAGTTAAAACAATGTATATGTTTTTGATAATCTTGTATCAATTCAGAAAGTGAAGAACGGATAACTATATCCAGTTCACTAGAATAATGCATTTTATTTTTATGATAATTATATTCTCCTCTATCTAATATTTTAAAGCTACCGGTTGGAAAAATTCTAAGATCTAAATCATAATCAATATATTTTATAGTATTATCTTCTATAATAAATGGAGTTGCAATATTACAATAATATGTAACACCGGTTTGTTTCATTTGAACAATTACGTTATACCATTTATTTTTGAAAAAATACATAACAGCAGGTTCTCTTGTGCGCCAAGCATTCCCGTGTGATTCTGTTACAAGTGTATGGTCATTACCAAAAACTATATAATCTTTTTTTATATCAAGTACCACGGCTTCATCCCACTGTCTATGAACTTTTCCATTATGTTTATAACACTGTATTTGAAGTCTATCGCCTATTTTTAAGTTATTCATAATCTTCACTTCCCTAATTCATTATATCTTTTTTTTTTCAAAAAGAAAAGAAACTTTTAAAAATTAAGTTTCTTTTTATCGTCTTACGTTTTTTATATTATGTTTTATACTATTTTGTTAACTCACTAAGGGCTTTTTGAAGTTGGTTATCAGTTTCATCGCTTGGATTATTATAGTACTCTTCACTAAGTTTTTCTTCTATTGTTGGTTTAATACCTTTTTTGTTTATAGTTTTACCTTTTGATGTTAGCCACTCTTTTGTTGTTATTTTATATTTATCACCATTAGGTAAATCTTGCATTTCTTGAACAGTACCTTTTCCATATGTTTTTTCGCCTATTATAATGGCACCATATTGTTCTTTTAAAGCCGATGTCATTATTTCGGAAGCAGAAGCACTATTACTATCTACTAATATAACGATTGGATATTTTTTTGTAGTTTTCCCAGTTGAATAATGTTTTGTAGTATTTTCTTTAGTCTTAATTTGATATATAACATGTGACGAATCTAAAAATTCAGATATCATATTACCAGCAGACGCTAAATGCCCACCAGAATTAGAACGAAGATCTATTATTAAAGATTTTATATTTTTGCTTTCTAATTTTTCAAGTTGTTTTTTAAATTGTTCGTCAGTGTTTTGAGCAAATACTGAAACCCTTATATAACCAATATTATTCTTTTCATCAATTACTTTTGAACCTACTGATGTTAATGTTACTGTTTTTTTAGTAAGCGTTACTGTTTTTTCTTCATCTTTTCTTTTATATGTTACTTTTATTGTTTTACTTTTTGTACTATCAACCATTTTAACAAATTTACTTGTAGTAGTATTTGATAAGTCTTTTTTGTTAAACTTTGTAATAATATCTCCACTTTTTATACCTGCATCATCGGCAGATGAATTGTCATATACATTGTTAACAACAATATTTCCATCTTCATCATTATATATTTCTATTCCAAAGCCCTCATACGTCCCATTTAATTGTTTATTGAAACTGTCAGATGCGCTTTCTTCTAAATAAATAGAATTTTTATCTAATTTTTTAAGCATACCATCAAGAGCTGCATCAAGTAGTTCTTCTTTGTCTACATCCTTATAATAGCTTTTTGTAATATATTCATAGTTATCTATAAATTCTTGCAAATTATCATCTTTTACATTTATATTATTATAAAATTTATATGTTACAAGAAATCCCATTAAAAGACTTATTATAACTGTTATTATTAAAAGCACTACTACTTCTGATGTGGAAAATGTCGGTTTTTTTTGTTTTTTATGTTTTACTTGCTTTGAATTTTCAATTTTACCAATAGTATTTTCTAATTGATTTAATTTTTCTTTGGTTTTTTCTTCCTTACTCATTTTATCATTCCTTATCTTTTTATACTATTTAAGTATATCACAGTTTTGTGAAATTGAAGCAAAATTTTAAAGAAAAAAAGATACTAAGTACCTTTATTCCGATAATTCTTTTAATTTTGATTTAATCTTGTCATATGTTTCATATGTATCCAAAATCTTTCCATCAGAAACTTTTACAAGTGTTGTTCCAGTTACTCTAAAATCTGCGATATCAGAAACATCATAGTTTGCTTCTTTTGATAAATATCCTTTATTAAAGGCATCAGTTAAATTTGCAGTATATATAGATGGAGCATCTTCATTTGCAGAAATTGTTTCAATAAGTGTACTATACTCATTTATACGGTTATCACCATCTTCTTCTATAAGAACATAGTAAGTGCCACTATAATTTAACATTTCACCTATCATAATATAATCATATTGTATTTCAGTTTTGGTCTTTTCTTCTGTTTGTGATGCACTATCAGTGCTTGCATTATCAGCCTTATTTGTTGCAACAAGTGTTATTAAGTAAAATACAAGCATAACCGCAGTTACAATTAAAACTATTTTTACTAACTTTGCAAACTCGCTACTAGTAGTTTTACTTTCAATTTGTTTTTCAGCTTCAATTGCTTCTTTACTAATTTTTTTTGTTTTAATATCTTTCTTTTTTTCTACTTTTTTAGTTTCTTTTTGAACTGCCTCTTTTTTTAAATTATCTTTTTTTACACTGTTTTTTGGATTTTTTTTAGATTTATTTTGAGTTGTTTCTTTCTTTTCCTTTGCCATTTAAATCACCAGTCAATATTATAGCATATTTGTCTTTTTTTTCAACCCCCTATTTACTTTTATTTACTAACAGGCATTGCTTGCAATGAGCTTGCGACACTAGTTAATTCTTTTTTACTCATATTATCTGCGATTACATAATATTCTATTCCATTACTTACCCAAGATATCATATTATCAGACACAGCGGCAACCGATGACGCTAGTTGAACTGGTTCACCAAGCATAGATACTACAGTATGTTCTTCACTAGATGGAGCAGTTTGTTGAACCATCATAAATGGATTATCTCCACCATAAGTCATGATTATTCTTTGGCCACTATCAGTTTTAACTACTTCGCGATCTGTAAGTGTAGTGTTTTCTGGAACATACATTGGATATATTTCCGCATCTATTTTACTTACTGGGGTTGATGTGTCTTCAGCTTTGGCAGTTTTCATAGCGGCATCAAGTGCGAAATGATTACTTTTAAATTTAGCCTTTAAATCAACCTTATTAAATGTCATTTTTATTAAAACATTTCCTTCTTTATCAAATACTTCAACTTTTTTTGGATTTAATTTTTTATCAAAATATATTTTTTGTTTTACTAAATCAGTATTATTAGGATAATTTACAGTTGTTTCAAATATATAACTACTAGTTATTTCTTTAAATTTTTTGTTTTTATCATTTTGAATATCACTAAGGAGCGTTTGTAATAAATATGTTTGTGAATTATTATATGGCCAGTCACTTTGAAATTTAAAACTTTTATTTAATGATGGCGTAAGCACATATACACCATCAGTGTTTTTTAAAATTATTTGTTCATGATTATTAGTTTTATTTTTTAAAGATACTTTAAACTTATCATCTTTTTTATAGGAAACATCAACATCATACTTATATACATCTTCATTGTTAGTAATTTCTAAAATACCAGTTAAATTGTATGCTTTTACATCTTCAAGTTTATTTTCTAAATCTTTTGCGGCATCATTTCCAGTGTATTTACCACATCCCACTAATAAAAAACATATGCAGACTACTAAAAAAAATTTTTTCATTAAATCACCATCTTTCAATTTCATTTAATTATATGGTGATGTTTTTAAAATATTCTGCATATTTCCATAAATTTTGGTAAAAATAAAAATATGATAAGGAGGAATTTATATGGAAGTATTTCAAAAAATATGTTTAGTACTTACTATTATTGGTGCGATTAACTGGGGGTTGATTGGGCTTTTAGATTTTAATTTAGTAACTACTATTTTTGGCAATGGTTCTATGCTTACAAATATTATATATGTAGTAGTTGGAGTATCCGGCCTTGTAAATATTGGTATATTATTTGAACATATTGAAAGTAAAATGCCAGAGCATATAAATGCGTAAAAAAAGAAAAGAAAAACTGATATTTAGAAGAGCCTCTATTTATCAGTTTTTGTTTCTTATCTTATTTTATATATATTAGTAACCTCATTTTCATTGGACATTTTTTGTTTAATAAACTCTCCACCATTATTTAATATAACCCTATTAGATCCTATATTATTTTCATTACAAGTAATTAGTATAGGGTCTAAATTATATTTTTTAGCTTCTTCAATTAACAATTCACAAATTTTTGTACCATACCCTTGTTTTCTTTTGCTTGGTACTACACCATACATTATATGGCCTATTATTTCATAATTATCTACTATTTCAGGATTAAGTCTAACACTACCGTGTCCAACTATTTTATCATCTTCAATAGCAAAATAAAATATCTCTTTTACACCATCATTATTTATTCCTTGTTTTTTGTCTTCAACATCTTTTAACACTTCATAAATATTATCTTTTGTCATAAAAGGTACAAAGTCAGGGTAAACACTTGTGTATTCATTATTGTATTCATCTATTCTATCAATGTCGCTTATATCATCTTCTTTTAAATATATCATTATATCAACTCCATTCTTATTTCACTTTTTGGCAAATTTATATAATAAAAACAACACTTAGCAAGGAATCTAAATTTTAGATAATTGACTTGATAAGTAGATGTTTGATATAGCATCTATTATTAAGAATATTCCTATTACTCTAATAAACATTGTGACTGATTCAAATGGATTAAATACTAATACTAGACCAAGTATAAATATAATTATTGATGCGATTAGCATCTTATACCACTCATTATAACCTAATTTTTTAGCATTTAAGGCGTTAGATATTTTATCAAAGCTTTCTATTATAAGCATTACACCTACAACTAATGGAATAATTGATACAAATCCATTTGGGCTAATTAAAATATATATGCCAAGTGCAGTAAATAATACGGATATAAGTAGTGTTATTTTAGCAAATCCACCACTTTCTCCAGCTTTTATGTATGTATATATACCACTACCACCAACTATTATTAAAAGGATTCCTATGATATAACAAATAAAATTACTAACAAGTACTGGTGTTACTACCATTATAATACCAAGTGCTAAATAAATAATCGCCACACTTATTAGTGATGATTGTGATTGTTTGATTAAGTCCATTTTATCATCTCCGTCTCTATATTAAATGATAAAGTTTTTTTACCAATTTGTCAAGAAAAAAAGTCATAGATGTTAATTAAATATGATTAACTTGTGATAATGTCTTAAGTGATAACTTGCGAAAATGTCTC
>CAYXTH010000064.1:0-5587 GCA_964468025.1 uncultured Muribaculaceae bacterium
ATTTTAACATTAAATAGGGAAAATATAGAAACTGTCCTTAGGTATCATCCTCAGATGGTAATGGGAGAGTAGGCATAATGATTATGTTTAAGGAATGTTTAAAAAATAATATTATGTCTTTTATTGTACTTGATACGGATAAGTTATTTTATATGCGTGGACTAAAAAATATAAAGAAGATAAAATGTTTTTAATTGATACAATTATGCACGAACAAGATTTATATAACACTGCAGCAAGTAACTTATTGAATTTTGATTTAGAAAAATAAAACTAGAGTAAGTCCTAGTTTTATTTTTTAAGTTTCTGTTATGACTAAAATTTTAACTTTTTTGTATTAAATTTATATTATTCTTATTCATAAGTAACCTTTTAAATAAAATTTAATTTAATAAAATAGGTGAAGAATATGGGACAAATCTTAGGCTTTATATATGCATTATTCCTAATATTAAGTAACTTTGGTGAAAAAAGAACAAAAATACTTGTATTACAAACAATATCATTTCTATTTAAAGCAATGCATTATTTATTATTAGGTGGATTATCAGGATTTGTTACTAGTATAATATCTAGTATTAGAAATATAGTATTTTGTAAATACAAAAGTAAAATTTTAACAATAATATTCATAATTATATATATAATTGTAACTATATTTACATACAATAAAATTTATAGTATTATACCTGCATTTGCGACTGTATTTTATACTATTATAATAAATAAAGGTACCTATTGCATAAAATTAGGTATATTTATAACCGCTTTTAGTTGGCTTGTTTATAATATATGTATATTTTCAATAAGTGGTATTATAATACAAATAGTAATAATAATAGTAAATATAATAAGTATAACTCTTGATAAAAAAAATCAAATAACTTATAATAACAATGGTGATGAAAAGTGATTTTAGAAAAACTAAAACTGGTGCCGCATACTCCTGGGTGCTACTTAATGAAAAACAAAAATGGGGTAATAATATACGTAGGGAAAGCAAAAGATTTAAAAAATAGATTAAATTCATATTTTCATTCATCACATATTGGTAAAACCGCTAAACTAGTGAGTGAAATATATGATTTTGAATATATAGTAGTATCTAGTGAAACTGAAAGTTTAATACTAGAAATGAACTTAATAAAAAAACACGATCCAAAATATAACATATTACTAAGAGATGATAAAAGTTATCCATACATTGAACTTACAAGCGAAAAAGTGCCAAGGCTTAGCATTGTGAGAAATGTTAAACTTAAAAAAAACAAAACAAGATTATTTGGTCCATACCCAAATGTATATGCTGCTAAAAAAACAGTAAACTTATTAAATAGAGTTTATCCTTTAAAAAAATGTATAACATATAATAAAAGGCCCTGCTTGTATTATCACATAGGACAATGTCTTGGGTATTGTACAAATAAAGTAAATGAAGAAAAAATAAAAGAAATGGAGAACAGTATTATTAAATTTTTAAAAGGAGATTCTTCTGAAATCACTGATAAAATAAAAAAAGAAATAGAAGTGGAAAGTTCAAAACTAAATTATGAAAAAGCCTTGGAACTAAAAGAACTTTTAGACTATATAAATATTACCTTGGTAAAACAAAAAGTTGAATTAAATGATGAAACATATAGAGATATATTTGGCTATTTTGCTGACGAAAATTATTTAAGTGTATTTGTTTTCTTTATTAGAAATTCAAAAATACAAGGTCATCATCATACAATATTACCACTTATTGATTCTAAGGAAGATGTATTTACTCGTTATATTGCTTCATTTTACGATAAATGTCTTTTACCAAAAGAAATATTAGTGCCAGATATTGTTAATATAAAATTATTAGAAGTTTATTTAAAAATAAGCATTAAAAGTCCTATAAAAGGAGTTAAAAAGAAATTAGTTGAAATGGCAAGTGATAATGCTAAAAGGGAACTTGAGGAGAAAAAAATCCTAATTATGCGGGAGGAAGAAAAAACTGGCGGTGCTAATGAAGAACTTAGAGAAATTTTAAAATTAGATGTTTTAGATAGGATAGAAATATTTGATAATGCTCATTTGTTTGGTACATATAATGTATCTGGTATGGTTGTTTTTATAGGGGGAAAACCTTATAAAAATGAATATAGAAAATATAAAATAAGTGTTGATAAAAATGATGATTATGGAACTATGAAAGAAGTTATTTATCGTAGGTATTTTAGAGTTTTAAAAGATAATTTAACAAGGCCTGATTTAATTATAGTAGATGGTGGTATTGGTCAAATGAACGTCGCAAAAGATGTTTTAGACAGTTTAAATTTGAATATAAAATTAGTGGGGCTTAAAAAAGATGATAAACATTCAACTAATGCTTTAATAACTTTTGATGGTGAGATACCTATTGAAAAACGTAGTAATTTATTTCATTACTTAGAACGTATGCAGGATGAAGTACATAATTTTACAATAAATTACCATAAACAAATTAGAAGTAAAGGAGTTTATGACAGTATATTAGATGAAATACCAGGAATAGGGTGTAAAAGAAAAGAAGAACTTTTAAAGAAATTTAAAAATGTTAATAGTATAAAAAATGCAAGTATAGAAGAACTTTGTGAAATAATACCAAAAAATATTGCCATGGAACTAAAAAAAAGCTTATCAGAAGATAAGCAATAACCTACATCATTTGATAGTTTGAGGTATTGTAATTATTATTATAATTTTGATAAGATTTATTTAAGCTGTTTTCTAAGTTATTAACTCTTTGTTCTAAATTATTTACCTTGTTTGTTAAAATTGCTAAATCACAATTTTCATACATTGGATACATAGGCATCATGTTTGGATAAACAGGATAGCCACCACAATTTCTTTCTTTTTTCAATTTAATTACCCCTTTCACTACAATAGTAATATGCTTTTTACTTAATGTTGTGAATATTATGGGTAATTTTTTTTAATATATTTTTAACATCATTTATACTTTCATCATAAAAATCAAGTCTAAAATTTTTAATGTTTTTATAATTGTTAATTTTATCTATTTTATTTATAGGTGTACCTATAATTTTATTTTTACAGTTTTCATTTATTACATCAAAATATAAATTGTCTTTATTTTTAAGTTTAAAATTACATTTACAGTATTTACAACCTACATTATCTTTAATTAAACAATAGTTCATAACCATAAGTTCAATTTTACCATATACAAGCAGTTCATTATTAGAATACTTTGATATATCATTTATTTGATTGTCTGTACATTCTACACTTATATTTGTAAGTGTATTAAAATAATTACTACTAAAACTGTTAGTAACATTTAAAGTATAATCAGTAATTATATTATTATTTTTATAGTATTTATAAAAACTACCAAGTTCAGTCACTAATAAATTTTCGTTGTTAAAATCAGGTAAATTAAAATTAGTTCTAGGCAGTTTATAATATAATTTATCACATTTATATTTTATATATAAATCAAAATTATCGGTATAAACTCTATCTATTTTATCAAGTAAATATATTAAAACATCTTCCTTATTACTAAAAGCACTTATACATATTTTGGCGTTATTTTTTATTTCTTTTTTGTTAAAACTTATATTTATATTTTTATGATTATTAGTTTTTTTATAGATAATATTATTTGTTAAAAACCTTTTTGCATTATTTAGTTCAATAACTGGAATAAATATATTATCATCCATTTCTATATTTATATTTTCCATTTCAAAAGGAGTATTGCCAAGTTTACTTAAATGTTTAATAATATTATCTTTATCAGTAGGACTTGTTTTGGCTTTTGTTACAATATTTCCTTTATAAGTGCTTAAAATGTTATTATGTTTCATTTCAATTATTAAAGGTTCATTTAATTTTGCTTTTACATTATAACTAATACTAAGTTTTTTTAAATCATAATTTTTAATACTATTTGTTAAATCATAGTCAAATGTTTTAAATATAGTAGTATCATTTTTTAAATTGAATTTATTATCTACATAAACTATATCATTTGTATATGCTTTACTAATTAGTTTATAGTTTTTGTCATACAGTTTATTAACAATCATTCCTTTATTACTAGGTAAAAATCTAATACCATCATTTTGTCTTAAATTACTATTTAATTTTATTTTAATATATTTATTAGAGTTTAATACACTACCAATCTTTATTCCTTGATGGCCAGGACTGTCACTGTTAATTATTTTGTCTTTAAACAAATGACCAGTAGTAAAACCACGGTTAAATAGCTTTTTTAGGTTTTCTTCATAGTTATCTATTTTTTTATTATCAATAATATTTCTAAATATTTTAGTAACATAACCAACGTATTCAGGACTTTTCATTCTACCTTCAATTTTTAAACTTTGGATATTACTATTTAAAATTTCACTCAGTTTACTTGTAGTATTAAGTTCTCTTGTGCTTAAAAAATATTTTTTGCCTTGCTCCTTATCATTCATAATTAAAGTATATGGTAGCCTACAAGGGCCTGCACACATACCACGGTTAGCACTTCTTGTTCCAATCATAGAACTCATTAAACAGCATCCACTATAACATATACATAATGCTCCATAGACAAATACTTCTTTTTCAATATCAACATTAAGTGACTTTATTTCTTTTAAACTAAGTTCTCTTGCAAGAACAACTCTTTTAATACCCATATTTTTAAGTAACCTTAAAGTTTCATTATTACAGTTGTGACTTTGAGTAGAGGCGTGTATTTCTAAATTTGGAATAAGACTTTTTACTAAACTAATCATACCAATATCTTGCATAAGTACGGCATCGACATTGTTTTCATATAAAAATTTAATATAATTTATAAAGTCATTTATTTCATTTTCATATATTAAGGTATTTACTGTTACATATACCTTTACATCATATAAATGGGCATATTTAATTGCCTCTATTAATTCATTATTATTAAAATTTTTAGCAAAGTGTCTAGCACCATAGTTTTTACCTGAAATATATACTGCATCTGCACCATTATGAATAGCGCATTTTAATGCTTCCATATTTCCGGCAGGGCTTAATAATTCTTGTTTCATTTATACCACCTTCCACCATTATAGCACACTATATTTTAAAATACTATTGAAGTAGCGGTGCATATTATGATAAAATTGTATTATAAAAGGGGAATTTGGAAAGGTGGTATGTATGAAAAGGTATCCAGTTAAATATGCACTTATGCCTATTAAACAAGGTGAATGTGAGACTATTTGTTATATAATTTCAAAGTGTCATTTGGTAAGTGAAATAACTTGGTACGGTGAAGATGGAAGACAAAAAAAAGAGTATGGGGTTGTTTATCCATATGAAATGTTTTCTTGTGATGTATTTACAAGTGTAGTTCCTAGATTTAATATTTACGGGGCATGCATAAATTCACAAATAGTTGATAATGTATTTGATGAATATGAAGATGTACTTATGCTTGCTGATATTAAAAATAAAGAACTATGCAAAAAAAGATGGGAAAGTTTACCATATAGTGATGATTTAAATTACAAGATACAAAAATGTATAGATGAATTTGAAGAATATGTTTTGAAATATAAAAGGTTAG
>CAYXTH010000065.1:0-5579 GCA_964468025.1 uncultured Muribaculaceae bacterium
AATATTAACATTTATTTTATGCATATATATTACTTCTTTGCCAAGTCTTCTTTCATAATCAAAATGAATATATGGGTATTTTCTTGATGATGGTACAAGAGTTTCAACTTGTATTTTTTCTAAGGCTTTTTTACGACTAGTAGCTTGCCGAGATTTAGACGCATTAGCAGAAAATCTTGCGATAAAGTTTTGTAGTTCTTTTATTTTTTCTTCCTTTTTTTTATTAGTAGCCTTTAATTGTTTTTGCATAAGTTCATTTGATTGATACCAAAAGTCATAGTTACCAATACACATATTCGCAGTAGTTCGATCAATATCAACCATATGAGTACATACTTTATTTAAAAAATGTCTGTCATGAGATACTAAAATAACAGTACCTGTAAAATCAATTAAAAAATCTTCAAGCCAAGTTTTACTTTTAATATCAAGACCGTTTGTTGGTTCATCTAATAATAAAATATCAGGATTACCAAATAAAGCAGATGCAAGGAGTACTTTTACTTTTTCTAAATCTTTTAAAGCACCCATTTTATTATTTAATAAGCTATTATCAATACCAAGACCCCCAAGTAAAGCAGATGCTTCACTTTCAGCTTCCCAGCCATTTAAAGCTTCAAATTCGGCTTCAAGTTGTGCAGCTTTCATACCATCTTCCATAGTAAAATTTTCTTTGGAATATATTTTTTCTTTTTCTTTCATAATGTTATAAAGTTTAGTATTACCCATTATAACGGTTTCTATTACGTCCATATTATCATAATCATGATGGTTTTGCTTTAAAACTGATATTCGATCATTTTTATTTTTTATAACCTCACCAGTAGTAGGCTCAATTTCTCCGGTTATTATTTTTAAAAATGTGCTTTTACCTGCCCCATTAGCTCCTATTACACCATAACAGTTATCACTATTAAATTCTAAATTTACATTTTCAAATAAAACACGTTTACCATATCTTAGTGATAAATTTTGTACTTTAAGCATATTCTCATCCTTTCAAAAAAAGCCGTTTAAAGCTTTAATATTATAATATAAATTTATAATTAATCAATTTCTGATAATTTTACGCTTACAAGTTTACTTACTCCAGACTCTTGCATAGTTATACCATATAACTCATCAGCATATTCCATTGTTACTTTTTTATGAGTAATTATTATAAACTGTGAAAGTTCTTTTAAACTTGTAACATATTTACCAAATGTATCAACATTTGCTTCATCAAGAGCAGCTTCTACCTCATCTAATATGCAAAATGGAGCTGGTCTAAACTTTATAATCGCAAATAATAAACTAATTGCAGTAAGTGTTTTTTCTCCCCCTGATAAAAGAGAAATGCTATTTAATTTTTTCCCTGGTGGGCTTGCGACAATTTCAATTCCTGTTTCTAACATGTTATTAGGCTCAGTAAGTTTTAAAGATGCCTTACCACCTTTAAATAATTGTCTAAATGTTTCAGAAAATAGTTCATTTATTTTTTTAAACGAAGTTGAAAACTCACTTACCATTACTTTATCCATTTCATTAGTAATAGTAATTAAAGTATCTTTTGCTTTTAATAAATCATCTACTTGATTTGTTAAAAATTCATATCTTTCATTAACCTCTAAATATTCATTTGGAGCTGATGGATTTACATCACCAAGATCCTTTATTTTTCTTTTTAAAGAGTTTACTTTTGATTTAGCTTCATCATAGGCAAGTTCTAACTTATAATTTTCTTTGGCTTTTTCATAAGACATACTATATTCTTCACTTAATGTATTAAGTAAACTATCAAGTTTTACGTCCATTCTGTTAGTACTAATTTCAAGATTCTTAAGTTCATTAGTTTTTTCATTTAAAATCTTATTATCTTGTTTTATCATAATATTATATTCTTCACTACTAGATACAATTTCCTTTTTTTCTTCAACTAAAATATTAAGTTTTTTATTTGTTTCTTCTTTCTCACTAAGAGCCTTATAATAAGCATCAATAATTGTTTCTTCTTCTTTTGATAAAACACCTTCTAAAATATTATTGTTCCCACGAATATCTAAATTTACTTGTTCAAGAGTAGTATGTAAAATTTTAATACTTTCTTTTTTATTATTCATTTCATCTTGTTTAAGCAGTTTTTCTTTATTTAATAAATATAAATTATCTTCTAAGCTCTTTAACTTATAATCAATTTCATTTATTTGATTTTCTTTTTGTTTTATATTTTCAATTACAATGTTCAAATCTTTTAATACTTTTTCAAGTTCATACTTTTCACTTACTAAGTTTTTGACTTTATTTATCTTACCACCAGTTACCGAACCACCAATACTAAATACCTGTCCATCAAGTGTTATTACTTTGTATTTATGATTTATAAGTTTGCTTATTCTACTACCGGCATTTATATCTGTGCAGGCAATTACATTCCCAAGTTGATTATCAATTATGTTGTTATACTTTGGATCGTTTTTTACTAAATTATTAACGGTATTTATAAATCCATTTTCTTTTTTTAATATATTTAGGGTATTTGTATCTACAAACTTTGGTTTAATGACATTAAGTGGAAAAAAGGTTGCTCTACCAATGTTTTTTAAATAAGCAATTGCTTCTTTTGCGGTTTTGTAATTATCAACAACTATATAGTTACTAGCGTATCCAAGTGATGTAGATACCATAAGTTGATATTCCTCTTCTACATCAATTAAATTACCAATTACATCATAAACACCATTAAGACGTGGATTATTTAATACAGCACTTACTGCATTTGGAAGACTACCACCATTTTCAATACTTTCGGTTAAATTATCTCTTTTTATTTTTAAGGTATTTTGATGTCTTATATCTGCGGTTAAAGCAAATTCTAATTTATTTTTACTATTTTTTACAGTAGATATTTCTTTTTCTAAGTTTTTTATTTTTATACTTACTTTATCAAGACATTTATTTATATTGATAATGTCAGTTTCTTTGGCAGTTATATCATTTTCTATTTTACATTTTCTTTCTTTTAAATCAATTAAGTTTTGATGTATCTTTGTATCATTTGCTTGATATTTTTGTCTTTCAACAATAATGTTTTTTTGACCATTTAACTTTTCAGATTTACTAGTTAATTCTAAAATACTATTTTGCAATTTTTTTATTTCATCATCAATTTTATTTAATTGATTTTTAAATTTAATAGTTTCCGTTTCGTTTTTAACATTTTGGGTATTTAAACTAATTATTTCTTTGTTTAATGTATCTATTTTTTGCTTTTGTGCTTGATATTCATAGTTTATATTAGTTACTTCTTCCGTTATTAAAGCAATTTCAATGCTTTCAAGTTCATCTTTATATTTTTTATAGTTTAAAGCTTTTTCTTTAGCTTTTTTTAAAGGTTCAATTCTTGTTTCAAGTTCTTTTATAATATCATTTACTCTACTTATATTATCATTTGTTTTTGATAATCTTTTTAAGGCTTCCTCTTTTCTTCTTTTATATTTTAATACTCCGGCAGCCTCTTCAATAATTATTCTTCTATCAGATGGTTTACTACTAATAATGCTTTCTATTTTTCCTTGTGATATTATATTAAAGCTTTCCTTAGCGATGCCACTATCTAAAAGTAAATTATTTATATCTTTAAGTCTTACTTTATTTGTATTTAGAAAGTATTCATTAGTACCATCTCGATATACTCTTCTTTTAATTTCTACTTCATCATTTTCAAATGGTAAATAATGATCAGTATTATCAAATATCAAGGAAACTGATGCGACGTTCATTGTATTTCTACTTTTACTTCCGGAAAATATTACATCACTCATATTCCCGTCTCCACGA
Organism: uncultured Muribaculaceae bacterium; assembly: GCA_964468025.1. Classification (GTDB taxonomy): domain Bacteria; phylum Bacillota_I; class Bacilli_A; order RF39; family UBA660; genus Coprosoma. The sequence continues at coordinate 3,820 of CAYXTH010000065.1, forward strand.
AGTGATTTAACTGACTGCTCTCCAAGCACCCAGCGAACTGCATCAACTACATTACTTTTACCTGAACCATTTGGCCCAACTATCGCAGTAATACCTTTTGTTAGAGAAATATTTATTTTATCTGCGAATGATTTAAAGCCGTGGGCTTTTATTTCTTTTAAATACATATATCTTTCACCATAAACAATTATACAGGAAAAATTATTTTTTATCAAGAAAAAACCCTTAGTTTATAAGGATATTAGTAATTAAGTCAATAATACTATTAATTAAATCAATTATAGAATATAGCTTATCCTTTAAAAAATTATTTTTAGTATTTTTATTATTTATTGTTATTAAATATTCTCCATCTATATTTTTTATTTCAATATCATTTGTATATCTATTGTATTTCTTCTTTATATCCTCTATTTCTTCTTTACTCATCTTGCCATAAATATATAATTTATCATTATTTATATAAACACTACCAGGAATAAAGTTTCTAATAAATTTTTTTATATACTTAAAATTACATATAATAATATTTGTCCTTTTTTTAGTAAAATATTTTTTTAGCTTTTTTATATTTATTTTTTTTCTTTTACCTTTAAATGAAAATTTACTACCTTTTTTAGATACGCTTTCTAATAAATAACACGTATTTATATTATTATTTTTTTCTATACTAGTTATTATATTTTTGTTTTCTATTCCAATACCTAGTAAACTACCATTTAATGATTTTATTATTTTATTCAAAGTTTCATTCATCCATAACACCTTTTCCTTAGTCTATTATAACACGTTTTACTAGTAATATAAAATGTAAAATAGCAAAAAAAAAAGGAATACAAATTCAGAAAAGTAAAAAACAGACATGCACAATGTGCCTACCTGCTTTTATAAATATAACTTTTTAAAACTTACCTTATGATCACTTACACTATATAGTCATAATTATAAATTTTTGACCGCAGGCTTTATACCTGCAAAACCTTCCCACCATTTTGGCAAAGCCAAAAGGCGGTTTCCCAAAAGCCAAAAGGCTTTTGCCCCATCCTTGTCAACTACATAGCTAACTCCCACCCAACATTTTTAAGATGTTCTTTGACTAAAGTTTAAATCTTTCGGACAAGTACTACCTTTTATACAATATGGATCGGTACTTGTTCCTGAACCTGTTAAAGATACACTAGATTTTAGATAGAGAACCGGGAAGACCGCATACGAGCCGTAGCGGATGCTGCCGCCGCTGCTGCCGCTCAGACTGCTGACGCTGACATGCCACGCACTGTTCGAGTTCGATGCATCCGGAGAAATGGTCCACCAAGTACCTGATACATTTAAAAATGTACTGCCAGTATATTTTGATTTTAAATATTCACTTGCGGAAATTAAACCAACTGCTGAATTTACTACGGTTTCCTTTTCAGCAGTATAAGTTGCGGCTATATCACTAGCACTTGATACTGCGCCAGCATACCATTCATTAGTATCTGATAAATATTGATAATCTTCTCCACTTTCTTGTGTTGGTAACCAAGTTTCTTCAAGATAACCTTTTAATGAAGAATTTGCCCACACATTGGCACCTGCAGTATTCCAATACTTACTTCCTATACTTACCATTTTTATTATTTTTATTCTTCCATCTTTTTCAAAGCCTAATATTTTATATGGTTCTCCATTAAATACTATATTATTATTTGCTGAAGATCCAGAATAATAATATCTTCCACTTTCCGTACTATCAGCATATAATCCATCTCCTGTTG
>CAYXTH010000066.1:0-5559 GCA_964468025.1 uncultured Muribaculaceae bacterium
CTGATGGACCTATGGCACAAACTCGTGAACATATCTTATTATCACGTCAAGTTGGAGTACCTCGTATGGTTGTATTCTTAAACAAATGTGATATGGTTGACGATGAAGAACTACTTGAATTAGTTGAAATGGAAGTACGTGATTTATTATCTGAATATGGATATGATGGTGACAACACTCCAATTATCAAAGGTTCTGCTCTTAAAGCTCTTGAAGGAGATAAAGACTATGAAGCTAAAATTCTTGAGCTTATGGAAGCTGTTGACACTTGGATTGAAACTCCAACTAGGGATACTGATAAACCATTCTTAATGCCAGTTGAAGATGTATTTACTATTACTGGTCGTGGTACAGTTGCTACTGGTAGAGTTGAACGTGGTCAATTAAAACTTAACGATGAAGTTGAAATCGTTGGTATTAAAGAAACTAAAAAATCAGTTGTTACTGGTATTGAAATGTTTAGAAAACAATTAGATTATGCAGAAGCAGGAGATAATGCTGGAGTATTATTACGTGGTATTTCTCGTGACGAAATCGAACGTGGTCAAGTACTTGCTAAACCAGGTTCAGTTACTCCACATACTAAGTTTAAAGCACAAGTTTATGTACTTAGTAAAGAAGAAGGTGGAAGACATACTCCATTCTTCAGTAACTATCGTCCACAATTCTATTTCCGTACAACAGACATTACTGGTGTTATTGAACTTCCAGAGGGAGTTGAAATGGTAATGCCTGGTGATAACGTTGAGATGACTGTAGAATTAATCGCACCAATTGCTATTGAAAATGGTACTAAATTCTCTATCCGTGAAGGTGGAAGAACTGTTGGAGCCGGAAACGTTTCAGAAATTATTGAATAGTAAAATTGAAACCTTAGGGTTTCTTTTTTTTATGTTTTTTGATATACTTATTTTGTGGTGGTACTATGGACTGTAAAAGGAATTACATTATATTTTTTATTATAATTTTACTAGTAATTTTTTTAATTTGTCAGAGAATAGGTATAAAAGAATACGCCAAAACATATGAATATTTTGATCATAAAATTACCTTAAAAATATATGAAAATAAAAACATATTTAATGATGTAGATAAAATACTAAAAAAAAGTGATAATAGTGTAAATGCTGTAAAAAAAATACAAAAATATTTAAAAACAAAAAAAATTGATAAATACATAATAAACGATAATGGAGATATTACTGCTGGAAAACATTATAAACGAGATAAATTTAAAATTAGTATTAATTATGAAAATGATGTTTTAGATATTGTAGAAATAAAAAACGAAAGTATGGTTACTAGAAAGGACTGTACATATAAAATGATTGTTATAATTGGTAAAGATATTGTTAAAACAACAAAAAAAGCTGAAGAATTTTGTAAAAGTGGTAATATACCAAAAGATTATAAAGTATATTGGTATGATGGAAATGAATTACATAGTAGGTGATAAATGTGCAGAGATATTTTTGCGATAAAAAAGAAAATAACAAATTTATTTTAAATGATAGTGATATACATCATATTAAAAATGTAATGCGAATGCAAGAAAAAGATTTAATTGAAATTGTTTTTAACGAATGTTTATATATATGTAATAGTGATGGCACCATAATAAGTAAAAAAGATGTTAATAGAAAAACAAAAAAAGTTATTTTAATAGTTCCAATTCTTAAAGAACAAAAAATGGATTATATATTACAAAAAAGTACGGAACTTGGAGTAAGTGAAATAATACCTGTTCGGATGAATAGATGTAATATAAATTATGGTTCTAAGGAAGATGCGAAAGTTATTAGGTGGAACAAAATATGTAAAGAGGCAAGTCAACAGTGTAAACGCCTTAACACACCAATTGTTAGAAAAATCATTGATTTTAAAAGTCTTAAATTAGATGATGGGCTTAAAATTTTATGCAGTACAAAAGAAAAATCAAAAAGTATTAAAAATGTTTTGAAAACATCTTCTATTTGTGATAAACTATATATAGTGGTAGGACCGGAAGGTGGTCTTACAGATAATGAAGAAGAATATTTAAAACAAAAAAAATTTATTTCTGTAACTTTGGGGGACAATATTTTACGATCAGAAACTGTGCCTTTATTTGTTTTAAGTGTTATAAATTATGAAAGTATGGAGTGACGTTTATGTTATTATTTGAAATTGCAGACAAAGATTTAATTTTTATAGTTCTTTCTTTTATAGGATTAATTTTATTTGGAGTAGTTATTTTTTATGTTGTAAATAAAAATAAAAAAGTAGTCCCTATTAGTGAAGAAGAACGTTTTGATAATGTAGAGAATATGGAAGTAAAGGAACTTACCGAGGAACAAAAAAAAGCAAAAGAAGAACTAGAACGTGTTTATAATATGATGAGTGCGGATTTAGAAGATGAGAAAACGCCAAATGTTATTGATGAATTTGAACGTGAACAAGAAGAAAACGCTATTATAAGTTATCAAGAACTAATAAGGCAAGCCAAAGAAAAAGGACAAATATCCGAAGAATTTGAAGAAGAATACAAAGAACCTGAAAAAAAATTTAAAAAATCTGAAATAATTTCTCCAGTATTTGGTATTAAAGGTAGTAATACTTATCCTAGCGATAATGATAATGAAAAATTTTTAAATTCTTTAAAAGAATTTCGTGAAAATCTATAAGCCTTTATAGGCTTATTTTTAAGGGGGAAAATATATGACTTATAAAATATATACACTTGGTTGTAAAGTAAATGAATATGAAAGTGAAATAATGAAAGAACTTTTAGAAAACCACGGTTTTACTTATAGTGAAAAGCCTGATGTAGTAATAGTAAATACTTGTACTGTGACTAACAAAGCCGATAGTAAATCAAGAAAAATATTAAGAAGTATTAGAAGAAATAATAAAAATGCATTAATAATCGCAGTTGGGTGTTTAATTCAAAATTCAAAAGAGGATTTAACTAATATTGAATATGATATTGCTGTTGGTAATCAAGATAAAACAAAAATTATTGATTATATTGAAAAATATAGTAAAAAAACTGAATATTTAAAAGATATGAATAAAGCCAGTTTTGAAAATATGAATTTAAATAATTTTGATAGAACAAGAGCCTATATAAAAATCCAAGATGGTTGTGATAATTACTGTGCTTTTTGTATTATACCATTTGTAAGAGGGCATGTTAGGTGCAAAAAAAAAGAAGATGTTTTAGAGGAAGCAAAAAGGCTTATTTCTAACAATCATAAAGAAATAGTTTTAACTGGAATTCATACTGGAAATTATCATGATGGTGATTATAATTTTTCTGATTTAGTAGAAGACTTAATTAAATTAGATTTATTTCGTCTTAGGATTTCTTCTATTGAAATAACTGAATTAGATGAAAAATTTTTATCTTTGCTTAAAAACGATAAACTCGCATCTCATATGCATATACCACTTCAATCAGGAAGTGATACTATACTAAAAAGTATGAATAGAAAATATGATACTAATTATTTTATAAATATTATAAATAAGCTTAGAAATGTAAGACCTAATATAAATATAACAACTGATATTATAGTAGGTTTTCCTGGAGAAACGGAAGAAAATTTTAATGAAACAATAAATACAATAAAAAAAGTAGGTTTTTCTAAAATACATGTTTTCCCATATTCTGATAGAGATGGTACAAAGGCCAGTAAAATGGATAACCATGTAAATGAGTTTATTAAGAAAAAAAGAGTTAAAACTTTATTAGATTTATCTAAAAATTTAGAAATTAAGTATATGGAGAATAATTTAGGGGAAAATAGTTTTATTCCTGAAATATACAAAGATGGTTTTTTAATTGGTCATACTTCAAATTTTTTAAAGGTAAAAGTACCTTGTGATAAGAATTTAAGTAGGCAAATAGTAAACGTTTATTTAGAAAAAGTAGAGTATCCATATGTAATTGGTAAGATAATTTGATTTTTTAAAAATATAGTATAATACAAGTAGGAGTTGATTTTATGAGTGTAAAATATAACAATAGATATGAAAAAAAAGTTCAACAAGCATGTGAAAATTTAAGATATACTGGAGGAGTACCATATCCTGTTAGAATAGAGAAGGAAATTAATTTTAAACAAATTATTCCAAGAGTTGCATTGGCGGCTATTTTGGCTGGTGGTGTGACAGCACTTGGTAAAGCAGTTTTAGATGCAGGTGAATATTATCAAAGCATTGAATACCAAGAACCAATAGATATAGGGCTTGATTATATGCCAATTTTAAATATAAGAGGAGATAACACTGCTTTTTTTACTGATGAAGATGGTAATGTATTTTATGAAGCAAATGGTCATAACGCAAATTATGAAGCATCAAGGATTATAAATGAAATGAGTTATGGAAATGGTAATACTAAATGAGAACTATTAAAAGTTCTTTTGTTTTATAAAAAAATAGTGTATAATACTGATAGAGGAGGTAAACTTATGAAAGTTAAAAAATTATATTCACTACTAATAAAAAATGAAGACGGTACTTATTATAGAATGAAAGTAGATGGCAAATACTATAATACTCTTGCTCAAATAGATGCATATACATCAGTTTCTAATATAGAAAATCAATTTTTAAAAAAAATAAGTGATAAGTATAAATTAAAGATAGTAGATGCATTTATTGTCTATAAAAAAGATGGTCAAATTAAAACAATAAAACCAATATATGGTGATATGGAAGAATTAGGTCTAATTGCGAAAAGTTTTGGAAATATAAATGAATTAGATTTATCAAATGATGAAAATTATAAAGATTTTCCTATGGCTTGTTTAAAAGTAAGGATGCTTGCCAGCAAAATAATGGATAGTTATAGTGATGATCCCTTTGTTCAAAAAGTGTTTAATGAAAATGCAAGTTTTGTTGTAAAAGAAGCATTAAAAGAAAATAGTAAAAATAAACTTATAAGATGTTTGTGCAAATATAGGGAACTTAGAAAGGCACAAATACTTTATTTATACGCTTTAAAGGGAGAAGTAGCTTCAATAAATCCAAGTACTACAAATAATATACATGATAATGATATTAAACCAATAGAGGCTAGAAGACTTGAACTTGTGAATGAGGAAATAGCTAAAATATCAATAAATGGTGGTGATGAACAAACATTGGGCAACTTATATGAAGAAAAAGAAATATTAGAAGAAAATTTAAACTACGCAAATAAACAAGTTAAAGGCCAAATAAGGATGTTTTAAATGAACGAATTTTTAGACCATATAAGAGTTTGTGGTTTTTCTGATTATACTATAAAAAGTTATGAAGAAGATTTAATATCTTTTTTTAAATACTTTAAAGAAATACCTACTAGTGTTAATGAATTAAGGGAATATATAAGATATTTATATGATAAAAAATATAGTTCGGCAACTATTTCAAGACATATTAGTACATTAAAAAGTTTTTATAAATATTTAGAAGAAAAAGAAATTATAAAAAATAATCCTATGGTATTAGTAAGTAATCCTAAAAAAGAAAAATTATTACCTAATTATTTAAACTATGAAACATTAGAAAAATTATTAAATACACCAGATA
>CAYXTH010000067.1:0-5557 GCA_964468025.1 uncultured Muribaculaceae bacterium
ATAATATTGTTTTTTCTTTTCTTGTTATACATTACCTTACTCCTTTTCTATGTTACAACCATTTTACCGCAAAAAAAAAAAAAGACAAGTCATATTTTCGATAAATCAAAAAAAGTTATATGACTTGCTAATTTTTAAATAAAATAATTTTAAAAAGTAACCTACTTCACAATAATTACTTCAATTTTTTTACATTATATGGGTAACTACTCATTTAGTAAAAAAACGGTGAGTTTTTCTCACCGCTTTTCATACTTAGTCTCATTAGTTTAGAAGAGCTGTTAAAAAGTACAATTTTTAGCGTGCTTCTTTTACACTATCATATATTAAACCAAGACCTACTAATACAGTAATAATTGAAACAAAATATCTAACTCCTGGTATTAAATTTAATATAAGTAATACAAATAATCCAATTAAACCTACTAATAAAACATTCATATTTTTATTAAATGCTTTTTGCCAGATTTTATAACCAAGTAAATAAGCAGTAAATACAGTAGATAAATATATTGCAATAAAGTATAATATAATACTAATAATACCAATAGGAAATCCAAGGCCAGTAAGCATAAATAATACACTTATAACAGGCATTAAAATAATTAAAACTAAACCTTTTGTTAAAACCTCTACTCCTTCACCAAATTCCATTTTTTCATATTTATCATTTATCTTACTAGTTATTTTAGGGAATAGTAAGCATAATACCGCGAATACTAATGCATAGCACGCAAATGACCAAATTTTACTAGAAATAGTATTCATATAATCATTATCATCATTATTGCTTATAGGTTCAGTTTTATTAGTAGTACCAATGACAGCGTCATCACTTATTTTAACTACAGCATCTTCTGGGTAAGAAATACTACCAATAGTCGCATTTTCTACTATAATTTTAGATGCATATAATTTTAAATTACCCTTTACATTACCTTTTATAGTAACTTTTGATGCATAAACGCTAACATTTCTATCAAATTTACCACTTAAAACAACATCATTTCCAGCAATTACAGTATCTCTTTTAAAATGCACATCACTTGAAGATGTAATTAAATTACCTGCAATAAATGCATCATTATTAACAGTGCCATCAAGTTCAATATCATTACCCGCTAAAAACGCATAATCACTATTACCAGAAAAAGTAACTTCATTTCCAGCAAGAGCTAAAATACCCTTTACATTACCAGTACTTTCCACATCCATACCAGCAAGTAATACAGATGCATTTGCATTATCAGTAAATGTAATATCCTCCCCTGCCTTAGTAGTAAAATGCTCTATTTCCATCGCATTTACCACAGGACAAATCATAAATAACATTATTATCAATAAAAATTTACTTATTTTTTTCATATATTTCACCCTTTCTAATAAGTAAGTTCCATATAATTTTTTGGAATTTTAAAAACATTATTTTTTTTCTTGGTATCAAACGAAATAACTTCATAAATTAAATTTTCAGTATCAGTTTGTTTTCTTATATATTTTAAATCACTTTTCTTAAAATAATACGTTGCACTTACTCCATCATAATTATATGTTTCAAAAACATAATTATAGATACCAATTCTTTCTTTACCAGTCTTATAACCTTTATTTTTAAATATATTTATATCATCAGGTAAAATACCATAAACATAATTTTCTTCTTTTAAAATATCTTCCTTACTATAAGTCTTATCATTTGAATTTATATTATACCTAACACCATTTTTCTCTAAAATAACTAAATCCATATTACCTTTGTTTTCATAATAAACATTATTATTTTGCCTACTGACGGTAATATTACTATTTTCAGTTTTTAATTTTAAGTTATAAATAGAGCCATCGTAATTTTTAGAATTAAAATACTTATACGCTAGTGATTTACCATTTGGGTTTTCCACAGTAGTAGTACTATTACACCCAGTAAATAAAATTACTAATAAGCATAATATTAACTTTTTCATTTATCTCTTCCTCTTAAAAACTCTACAAAGCCAGTTAATATAGATTTAGTATCATCAGGTAATTTTAAACTTTTAATACCTAAAATAGACTTATCAAATAATTCATTCATTTTATCAACAGCGTATTTTTTAGCACCCGACACTTCAAATATATGTGCAACTTTTAAGGTATTGTCAGTACCATAGTACTTTAATAATTCTTCTTTATAACTTGTATTTAAAGCATAACTATATAGTATAGTTTGCTTATACTCAAGGACATCAGAAGCAGTTTTACCAGTTTTTAATTCATCCGAATATATACCAAGTAAATCATCTTTTATTTGAAAAGCAATTCCAACATCTATTAAAACTTTTTCAATATTTTGAATATCATTCATACCCGCAAGTTTCAAACCAAGACAAAATGGGCCAACAACGGTGTACCAAGAAGTTTTTAAAGTGTATATTTCAAATATTTTTTCTTCAAGATTATCAATATGATTATACTTTTCCATAAAAGAAAGATAAACATCAAGTATTTCACCTTTATTTGTTTTAATAACCATATCATTAAAGTAACTTAAAACAGTGCCTAAATTTGGATTATTCTTATAATTATCAAGGATTACATTACTTGTTAAATAAAAACCTAAATCCCCCATACAAAGTGCCATAGAATTTGCAAAATCATTTAACTTATCACAAGCAGGTGTTACTTTTTTATATTGCATAGGTATAGTATCTTTACCACGCCTTTTGTCGGCTTTATCAATAATATCATCGTGTATTAAAATTGATGTTTGGAAAACTTCAAGGGCAGTTGATAAAGGTAAATAATCATTATCATTTTTATAAACATTGTAACCAAGTGCTATTAAGCACGCTCTTAAATACTTACCATCACTATTTAAATACACAAATTTAGACAATAAATCTCTTATTATTTTGTTTTCTTCATTTAAAATATTATTATTAAATTCATTTACTTGTTTTAATACATCCTTTTTTGTTTTTTTATAAAACTTTAAAAAATTATATAAATCCAAATATTTTTTTTCTACTAATATTTCTTCATTGTTTTTCATAACATAGTTTATAAAAGAAGACATATTATCAAAAGTAAGTTTATTATTTATTTTTATCATCGCATCCACCTTGATATAATTTTATCACATTATAAATTTTTTCTCAATAGAAAAACGACCTAAGCCGCTTTTATCATATCAACATATTTATTTACTTTTCCTGCCCAAGCCGTATTTCCTGGGGCATATTTTTTATTTATTTGTTCTAGTGTGGTTAAGCCTTTGTCATAGTAGTTTTTTTTCAAATTTAAAATATAACGAGAAATACCTTCTTCAATGCTTGAAAATTTAACAAGACTTCCTCCACTTTTCATACCACCTACATTATTATAATTTTTTACGGCATTACTACAAGAACTATGACACCCAGTTTCTAAAAGGGTAATACCAGCAGCAATATAAGGATCAACTCCATAGTCAATTGAGTATTTTGCAAAAAAACTACCAGTATTTGCTAAATTACTATGAAGTACTTTATTTAATTTAGCAGATAATTGTTCAAGGGTCATACCATCATAAACTATAGGATCAAGTAATTGTTCCTGCGTAGGAACATTTTTTTCTTCTTCAAGCGGTTCTATGTTTTGAACTTCTTGCTTTACCTCTTCTTTAGTAACTGTTACTTTTTCATTTGCAGTAGGTACGGCAACCGCAACTCCAGGATCGTATTCGGTAGTTGTTGTTTGCTCATTTTTAATACTTTCATAAGTACTACTGTCATCTCTTAAAGCCATATTTACTAGGTGTGGACTACATATCGCAACTATTACACCAAATAGCAAAATTAAATAAACCATGTACGTCGATTTCATAACACCGCTCCTATACTACAAAGTATTTTAACATACTTTGATTGCCCAGTCAATAAAACAAATGTTTGAAGTTGATATAATGTTTGAAAAAAGGTTTCTATCAATAGTAGCTAGTACAAAAAAACGGTGAATTTTTTCGCCGCTTTTTATATAACTATTTTATTTTTTTATTTTTATTAACATACCAAAATATTCCAAGACCTACAAATACTAATACAATACCAACACATAAAATAATTAAAGGAACACTTGCTGCAGTATTTGGTACAACAACTTGTTGTCCTGGTGTTTCTGTTGTTGGAGTTGCAGATAAAGTTGTTGTGTCTTCCATTTGTTTAGTAGTTATTTTAGTAGTAACCACTCTTTGATAGCTACTATCTGTTGGATTATATACATTGACAACTTTATTACCTTGAGCACTTACTTTTACAGTAAGACTTAAACTGTCAGTAAGTTCACTAGATGGAACTCTTACCTTAAACTTTTCATCAGCAGTAAATGTATTTTTTGCATTACCGTTTTCATCAGTTACTATCGTACCCTTTGTAGCACCTGTTACTGTAACATTGTAATTACTAGCACCAGTTAAACTTACACTCATAACATTAGAATCATAATATTTTTCATCACTTGATATTGATAAAGTGGTATTTGACTTTTGAATTTTAATGCTAGAAGTTGTAGTTTTTGCTTGTTTAGCACCCGCAACTAAGGCTTTAATTTGATCTCTTATACCAGAATATGCTTCTTTATCAGTTGTTTGAAAAGCAGTACTCATCTTAGTAGTTTGACCAGTATCACTTAAATACCACCATACTGCTGCTTGTGTAATATATCTATCAATTTCATTACGATTAGTTATTTTTTTATTTGGATAACCATTTTCCATTATATAAAGAAGACCCGCATCCGCTGATTTTGAATATGTATAGGCAGTACCAGTAGTCGCCCCTGGTTTGTCTAAATCCATACAATAAACAATTGTACCATCAGTAATTACATAACCAGTAAAACCGTTATTATCTCCTATATAAGACTCCATAACAACATCTCTTTTTACTGTCATTCCCTGTTCCTCAGCATGAACACATGGAGTGAGTGTGAATAAAGCTATTAAAGTTAAAAGAGAAGCGAAATACTTTTTAATTCCTTTCATAAAATTTCCTCCTATTCTTATACCTAAATTATACATATTTTTAGTTATTTGTAAAAGGGTATTGATAAAATTTTAACTTTTTTTACAATATTTTACAAAAAAAGAACTAATTTTCTTTTATATAAGGGTTCTATAATAAATAGTGTTGGTGGAGTATATTCCTATGAATAACCCATCGCACTGTTTTTTAATAAAAAAATAGTCATAAACCAAACCATATGATAAAATAGAATTGTAAAAAAAATATCGAAAGGTTGTGGTTATATGACATATTCTAATTATACTAGAAATATTTTAAATATTAAAGATGAAAATATCACTTTTGAAGAAAATTGTTTAGAAATTACTAAAATCAAAAATACAACAGTCAAAATCTTTCATGGTAAATTGACTTATACTCCTACTAAATGTCCTCATTGTGGTGTCCTTTATGAAAAAGATCCTGAAACAATTATTAAGTATGGATTTAAAAAAAATTGTAAAATCAAAATAGATAAAGTTGCTAATTACAATACTATTCTATCTCTTGATAAACAACGTTTCCTGTGTAAGTATTGT
>CAYXTH010000068.1:0-5481 GCA_964468025.1 uncultured Muribaculaceae bacterium
GAAAAACATTGAATGTGTTATTTCCTTTAGCTAAAGAGATAATTGATAGAAAAGAAAGTTTATTAATTTTAGATTCAAAAGAGGAATATATTAATAAATATTATGATGATTTAAAGAGTAAAAACTATAATGTAGTTATATTAAATTTAAGAGATTTAAGTAAAAGTGAAGGATGGAATCCTTTAGAATATCCATATAATTTATATAAGAATGGTAAAATTGATGATGCTATAGATTATATTGAAAAACAAGCAAAAATAATGTTTTATGAAGATTCAACAGCAGATCCTTTTTGGTCGCTAACTGCATCAGATTTTTATACAGGTATTGTACTTGGATTGTTTGAAGATGGCAAGAAGGAAGAAATTAATCTAAATAGTGTTAATTTAATGTTTGATGGAATAAATAATAAATTTGGAATAAGTGATTATGTAACTCAATATTTTAAATTAAAAAATCCAAGTTCACAACCTTATGTTTTTGCTTCAACTACATTTTTTGCTCCAAAAGAAACAAAGGGAAGCATAGTATCTGTTGCTAGACAAAAATTAAGAACTTATGTAAGCAGAGAAATGCTGAGTGTTTTACTTAATAAAACCACATTTAATTATGATGATATTATAACTAAACCAACTGCAATTTTTGTAATTGCTAAAGATGAAAACAAATATATAAACAATGTTGCAACTATGTTTGTTGAACAATTATTTGCAATACTAGTAAATTCGCAAAATCATAATAAATTTAATTTTGTATTAGATAATATTGATGTTTTAGAAAAAATCCAAGAATTAAGTGATATGTTAAGTTCTAGTGTTTCTAGAGATATTAAATTTGAAATTGCAACCCGTTCTTATGATGATGTAATTAAAAAGTATGGAAATTATATAACTAAACTAAGTAATTCAGTAGTAGTTGGAAAAGAAATAAAAGCATTGGTAAATAATGAAGAATTTACAGATGAAGTAGAATATTTAATTCCACCTATGGTGAATGTTGCAATAGAGTACCCAGTTCTTAATAAAACTGATATTAAGATGTTTAATATAGAAGAATTTGTTCGTTCTAAACAAAGCGAATTGAATTTAAATAATACTTTAGGAACAACAGATTTAAGTTTAAATTCTGGTAACATTGATAATTTAATAAAAGAAATAGATAAAAAACTAGAAGAATTAAACACAGAAGAAAAAATTGATAAGGTAGAAGAAATGAAGATGGATATAAAATCTGACTTTCAACAGTTTAAAGTAGAAGATTAAAAATTATCTTCAATTGATAAAGATTTGCAGGTGTTGATATGAATGAAGAAAATATTAGAAAAATCAAAATAGAAAATATGGACAGAATTGCTGATTATAGAAGAAAACTATATGAAAAGCCAATACTAAAAGATTTATTTTTAGAAGTAACACTCAGATGCAATGCAAGATGTGAACATTGTGGAAGTAGTTGTGGTGATACTATTCTAAAAGATGAAATAAGTGCAGAGGATCTAAAGAAAACATTAAAAGATATTTCGGAAAAATATAATGCTAATGAAATACTTTTGAATGTTACTGGTGGAGAACCATTAGTAAGAAAGGATTTATTTGACATTATGAAGTATGCTTCATCACTTGGATTTAAATGGGGCATGACAACAAATGGAATGCTAATAAATAATGAAATTATTAATAAAATGATTGAAACTAATATGGAAACAATTTCTATAAGTTTAGATGGATTAAAGGAAACTCATGAGAATTTTAGAAAAGTACCAAATAGTTTTGATAAAATTATTAATAACATAAAAAAATTACAACAAGTACCAAGTATTAAAATTGTTCAAGTTACAACCGTAGCCAATAAAAAAAATATTCATGAATTAGAAGATGTATATAAACTCATGAAAGAATTAAAGGTTGTTTCGTGGAGAGTTATAAATGTAGATCCTATTGGCAGAGCAAAAAATAATAATGACATTTTATTGGATAAAGATGATTATAAATATTTATTTAATTTTATAAAAGAAAAAAGAGAAGAAAATTTAATGAATGTTGAATATGGTTGTAGTCATTATTTAGGAATAGATTTAGAAAAGGAAATAAGAGATACTTATTTTCTATGCACTGCAGGTTTTTATGTAGGAAGTATTTTAAGCAATGGAGATATATTTATATGTCCAGATGTAGAGAGAAGAAAAGAATTTATTCAAGGGAATATTAAGACTGATAATTTTGTTGATGTTTGGGAAAATAGATTTAAAATTTTTAGAACAGAAAATAGAACAAAGTGTAGTAAATGTGAAAAATGTTCCAATTGGAAATATTGTTTGGGAGATTCTTTTCACACATTTAATTTTGATGAAGGGAGACCTAATTTCTGTATAAAAGATGTATATGGAGATGAGTAGTATGTTTGGCAATAGATTAAAAAAAAGATTTGAGTAATAAATACGATTACTATCATGTTAAAAACAAAATTAATGATTAAAAACAGGCTTTGATATATTTGAATGAATTATTAAATTATTTAAATCAATTTGACTATTATGATGATGATAATTTCATTTTTGGTGGTAGAAAAAAATATTTATATGATGAAATTGTTAGAATTATAAAGAACGAACAAAAAGAAAAAGAACCACTTTACTTTGTTTTGGGATCATTAGAGGGTGTTCAATGGGAATATGTTGAATTATAACGATGTTGATAAAGATAAATGGATTAATGGTAAAATTATTGATGGAAAAGATTTCGTTGAATTAAGAAATAAAAATGATTTATATACAAATAGTGGATATATTTGCAAACAAGAGAAACTAAAAATAATTGAAATAATTGATATGATAAAAAAATATATAGTTGATGATATGGAGGAAAAAGATATGGGATTATTTAATAAAAAAGATAAATATAATATTGATGCAGAAGATAATAGACCACAAATAGTTTATGGTGTTCCTGATGCAATTAGAAAACAATGGGAAGAGGAAGCAAAGGCAAAACAAGAGGAAGCTAAAGAAAAATATGATATAGAACCTGAAGATAATTTACCAAGAGTAGTATATGGAATACCAAATTGGCTTCAAGAAAAGAGAAAAAATGAAAATAAAGAAAAATATGATATAAATCCAAAGGATAATGTTCCACAAAAGGTTTATGGTGTTCCTGACTATGATTTTTCACAAGACAAGTTAAAAAAAGAAAGTATTAATATCGTTGTTGAAAACTATTGCCTGTCTTTAACAAAATGGAATAATAAATGTGATTTATTATATGTAAACAATAGTGAAATGTCTTATATTAAAGATTCTATTGTTTCAATTCCTATTACAAAATTTGATAAGTTCTGTAATAGATTAAAAACAATTATTGTAGATTGGAATACGGAATATTCTGGTGATAAAAATATAGTTTGGAAATTAAAAGTTAACATAAATGGATTAAATAAACAAATAAATGGTAATGGTGCATTTACTAAAAACTGGAATGAGTTTATTGATTTGTTATCAGAATATGAAATACTTTTTAAAAAAGTTTTATCTTTTGATAAAGAAGGAAACGATGAAAAAAATAGATTTATCTTTTGAAAAGATAGTTGAAAGTAAAGTGAAAGATCCCTTTTTCTCAAAATTAATTATTGATTATTTCAAAAATGAAATAGGAAAAAGTGATGCAGTTTATAAAGTGTTGTTTAAGAATCTATCAAAGTATGATGATATATTCAATGAATTTACTAAATATTTAGTCCAAAAAACTTATGATATACCTAATGCAATTAATGTTGAAGGATATACTGCAAAACAAATTGCAGAATTAAATTCTAATTTTAAAGCTACTGGTGTATATACATTTTTAAATTATTTAAGGGAAAAACCTGAAGAAGCAAAGGAAACGATAAGGAAAGGTTTTCCAAATAAAGATGTTATACATCCAACTATGAATAATGATTATTATATAAAATTTACTCATATTCCATTTCATGGATGTTATGGAACTAGAGAAGAGTTGGAAAAACAAGAAGTGAAGCCAATAATTTCATATTATAAGGTAATAACGAATACACCAATAGTTATGGATAAAATTACTGTAATAGTTGATGAAATAACATCAGATGGAGTGAAATTAACAATTCCATATCAAGAAGGTATAATAGGCAATCGAGAAAGATATAAAAACAAATTACCTAATGAAGTTACATTAAAGGAAAATGATACATTTGAACTTTATTTAGATGTCTATGATGCAATGGAAAGTTGGGAAATAACTCTAGAAAAACAAGATAAAGATGTTGATAAATATTTAAAAGAAATAGAAAATGAAGTTGATGAAAAACTTATTGAACAAGGATTATTAAAAATAGAAAATGGCAAAAAGATACCAGTTTTTGGAAGTTGTCATACAAGATGGGCAATAGAAAAAAGTATTTTAAAAGAAAGATATAATATTGATTGGTTTACTCCTGCAGAAAGAAATCCACATATTAATTATGATTAAAAAGTCTTATTTTCTCATAATAGGTAGATAATATGGATAATAGTATAATAAATGTAAGCTTATTAAAACAAATACATTCTTTTCTAAAAGATTGTGATAGTTTAAGATATTTAGATGCTAATGTATTTGAGAATATAGATAAGAGTAAAGAAAATAATAATGTGTCTTTCGTTGGATATTATTTAGAATACATAAATAGTTTACCTAAGTTAGATTTTGAAAGTGTAGTAAAAATATCTAAAGATGTATATCAATTGTATGGAAAAGAAAAAGAGTTTGATAGAATATTAGAAAAATTAAAAAATAGTTATAGTATAGATAAAGGAACATTGAATAAAGATGATGATAATTGTATAACAAAAGCTTCAGAAAGTAGAGTGTTATTATCTGGAACTTGTTATGATGTAGTATTACTATGTCATGAAATTGGACATAAATTAAGATTTGATAATTCAAAAAATTCCCCTGATATTATGGATAGTTTTTTTTGAAACTCCATCAATTATACTTGAATTTACTGCAAGCGATTATTTAAGAGATAATTATGGCATTGATATCAAAGCAGATGAATTAAGAAAAGCACATATATTGAGTATTCAAAGAGAAAATGGCATAAAAAATAATATATTTCAAATTGGAATGAGTTTATTAAAATGGAAAAGGTTAAACGTTATAAATTTATATAAAAAGTTTATCAAAAACTCGGATATAGTAGAATATTTTAATAAACAAGGTTCTTCTATTAAAGACTGCATTGATGAAGGAATGATAGGTTATTCTTATGATATAGGTTACATATTGGGTGAATATGTAAATAATAGCGATAGTAGAGTTGAATTCTTAAATATGATTAAAATATAAAAACAATGGAATTAATATGCCATTTACTATTGAAGAAGAAACTGTTAAAACAACATTAGGAAACCAAAAACATATTAAACATTAAAAAAATATTACAATTGATTCTTTATAAAAAAGCATCTAAATTCTAGATGTTTTT
>CAYXTH010000069.1:0-5477 GCA_964468025.1 uncultured Muribaculaceae bacterium
CCTTGAAACAGTTGGTGTTGGTTACCGTTTTGCAGTTAAGGGTAATACATTAGTAGTAACTGCTGGGTACTCACATCCTGTAAACGTAACAATACCAGAGGGTATTACTGTGGAAAACCCAAGCAATACAGAAATTATTATTAAAGGAATTGACAAACAATTAGTTGGTGAATTCGCAGCAAATATTAGAAAAATAAGAAAACCAGAACCATATAAAGGAAAAGGTATTCGTTATAAAGATGAACACATTATCCGTAAAGTTGGTAAAAAGGCTGCTTAGGTAGAAAGGAAGAAGATATTATGATAAAAAAAGTTAATCGTAATGATGTACGTAAGTCAAGACATGAACGTGTTAGAAATAAAGTCTCTGGTACGACAGATGTCCCAAGACTTAATGTATTTAGATCTAATAGCAATATCTTTGCTCAAATCATCGATGATAGCAAAGGCGTTACATTAGCAAGTGCTTCTTCAATTGATAAAGAATTGAAACTTGAAAATGGTGGAAATGTTGAAGCAGCTGCTAAGGTTGGAAAACTTATTGCTGAAAGAGCAAAAAAAGCAAAAATTACAAAAGTTGTATTCGACAGAGGCGGATACTTATACCATGGTCGTGTAAAAGCATTAGCAGAGGCTGCTCGCGAAAATGGATTAGAATTCTAAAAGGAGGATAGCGATGGAAAAGAAAAAAAGAGAACCACGCGAAAGACGTCCAAAAGCACCAAAACTTTATGAAGAAGAAGTTATTAACATTGGTCGTGTTACAAAAGTAACAAAAGGTGGTCGTCAATTACGTTTTGCTGCTACTGTTGTAGTTGGTAATAAAAAAGGCCGCGTTGGTATTGGCTCAGGTAAGGCCGCAGAAGTACCAGATGCTATTAAAAAAGCAGTGGCTGCTGCTACTAAAAATGTTATAAATGTAGCAATCGTTAATGAAAATACTATCCCACACGAAGCTCTTGGAAGATATGGAGCAAGTAAAGTTATGCTTAAACCTGCTTCAAAAGGTACAGGAGTAAAAGCCGGAGGCCCAGTAAGAAGTGTATTAGAACTTGCCGGTGTAAAAGATATTTTATCTAAATCATTAGGTTCAAACAACAAGGTTAATCTTGCACACGCTACGTTAGAAGCATTAAAACAACAAAGAACTGTTGAAGAAATTGCTAAATTACGTGGTAAAAAAGTAGAGGAGATTTTATAATGAAGTTAAATGAATTAAGACCAAACGATGGTGCTACAAAAGCACGTAAAAGAGTTGGACGTGGACCAGGCAGCGGAACCGGTAAAACTGCTGGGCGTGGAGAAAACGGACAAAATTCAAGAAGTGGTGGAGGAGTTAGAGTAGGCTTCGAAGGAGGTCAAACTCCATTATTTAGAAGACTTCCAAAAAGAGGTTTCTCAAATGCAAGATTTAAAAAAGTTTACGCAGTTATTAACTTAGATGATTTAAATAAATTTGATGAAGGTGCTGAAGTTACACCTGAGTTATTAAAAGATATGGGATTAGTAAAAAAACAATTAGATGGTATTAAAGTACTAGGAAATGGTACTTTGGAAAAAAAATTAACAGTAAAAGCACATAAATTTTCTTTGTCAGCAAAAGAAGCAATTGAAAAAATAGGTGGAAAAGCCGAGGTGATTTAATTGTTTTCAAAATTTAAACAATTATTTAGCCAAAAAAATAAAGATTTACGGAAGAAAATATATTTTACATTTTTCGCTTTGTTTATATTTAAAATAGGTACTGCAATAACAGTGCCAGGAGTTGATAAAAACTTAGATATGGGATTTTTAGAACTTCTTAACCTTATGGGTGGAGGAGCAATGCAAAATTTTTCAATATTTGCATTAGGTGTTATGCCGTATATTACAGCATCAATTATAATGTCACTTTTACAAATGGGAGTTGTTCCTTATTTTACAGAACTTTCAAAACAAGGTTCAACAGGTAGAAACAAACTAAATAAAATAACAAGAATACTTGGAATTGCCCTTGCATTTATTCAAGGTTATATGTTCTCATTTGCATTTTTATCAAACGGAACAGTAGTTCAGTATCTTGAAGTTGCATTAGTACTTACAGCGGGAACAGCATTCCTACTTTGGATTGGTGATCAAATTACAATGAAAGGGCTTGGAAATGGTACTTCAATGATAATTATGTCTGGTATTTTGGCAAGCGTTCCATATATGTTTACGGAAGCATTTGGAGGACTAGTTGATACTAAGACTACTCAAAGTACATTCTTAGGTTCTATCTCATTTGTAGTATTTGTACTTATATATATTGGTGTAATTTTAGGAGTACTTTATATGCAACTTGCAGAAAGAAGATTACCTATACAATATGCTAATAAAAGCAATAACACTGTACAAAGAAAACAATCATATCTACCATTTAAAATCAACTCAGCTGGAGTTATTCCTGTAATATTTGCATCTGCACTTATTTCAGTTCCAGCACTTATTGCACAGTTCGCAAAAAACGAAGATTGGATGTTATTTGTTAATAAATGGCTTAGCCTATCTTCGGTAAGTGGAATAATTTTATTTATTGTATTTATAATTTTATTCTCATATTTCTATACGTTTGTACAAATCAAACCAAAAGAAATGGCCGAAAATTTAAATAAAAATGGCGGATATATTCCAGGTGTTAGACCAGGTGAAGAAACTGTTAATTATGTAAATAAGGTATTAGTTAGAATTACAATAGTTGGCTCACTATTCTTAGCATTCATTTCATGTATGCCATATGTATTTAGTGCAGTGTCATCATTGTCTACAAGTGTATCAATTGGTGGTACAGGACTTATCATTGTAGTTGGTGTTGTACTAGAAGCATATAAACAACTAGAAAGTAATTTAATTAGTAGAACTTATAAGAGAGGAAAACGTTTCTAATGAATATAACTTTTATTGCACCACCCGCATCGGGTAAAGGTACACAATCTTTAAAAATTAGTGAAGAATATGGACTTGTCCATATTAGTACTGGTGATTTACTTAGAAATATACAAAATGAAGAAATAGAAAAACAACTTGATAACGGACTATTTGTTAGTGATGATATTATTTGTAAATTACTCATGGAAAGAATTTCTAAAAGTGATTGTGATAAAGGTTATGTTCTTGACGGATTTCCAAGAAATTTGGTGCAAGCCAAAAAATATGAAGAAATGCTTAAAAGGTTAAATAAAAAATTAGGTATTATTATTGTACTTGATATTGACAAAAATATTGCTTTAAATAGAATAGTAGGAAGACAAAATTGTCCAAAATGTGGAGCGGTATTTAATGATATATTTCCTGATACTAAATCAAAGGTAAAAGGCATATGTGATATGTGCGGAAGTCATCTTGTTAAAAGAGATGATGATAATGCTGAAACTTTTGAAAAAAGATATCAAACATATATTAAAGAAACAGCACCCGTTATAAATTATTTTAAAGACAATGTTTATCATGTAGATAGTAGTATTAATTCTATTTATACCTTTTCACAAATAAAAAAAATAATAGGAGGCGTTTATGATAAGTATTAAGACGCCGAGAGAAATCGAACTTTTGAGAGTAGCTGGTGAAATAACTGGAAGTACACATATTTATTTAAAACAGTTTATTAAACCCGGTATAACAACAAAAGAACTCGATCATCTCGCCGAAGAATACATTCTTCAAAGAGGTGCAACCCCATCTTTTAAAGGTTATAATGGATTTCCAGGTTCTATTTGTACATCAATAAACAATGAAGTTGTACACGGAATTCCTAGTAATCGTAAATTAAAAAATGGTGACATTATCTCAATTGATATTGGGGCTTGTTATAAAGGTTATCATGGAGATTCTGCTTGGACTTATCCAGTAGGAACTATTAGTAGTGAAAAACAAAAATTACTTGAAAATACTGAAAGGGCTTTATTTGAAGGTTTAAGTGTGATTAAATCTGGAATTAGAGTTGGAGATATTGGATATGCGGTTAGTAAATACGCAAATAAACATAAACTTGGAGTAGTTAAGGAATTAGTTGGTCACGGTGTAGGTAATCACTTACATGAAGAGCCTGATGTTCCAAACTATGGAAAGGAACACACTGGTCCAATATTAAAATCAGGTATGGTGATTGCAGTAGAGCCTATGCTTAATTTAGGTACTGCTGAAGTATTTATTGAAGATGATGACTGGACAATAATAACAGGCGATGATAAACCATCCGCACATTTTGAACATACTGTTTTAATTACGGATGATGGCTATGAGATTTTAACCAGGAGGTGATAGTATGGCAAAGCAAGATGTTATTGAAGTAGAAGGCTTGGTTGAAGAAATTTTACCAGGTGGTGAATTTTTAGTAACGCTTGAAAATAAACATGTTATAAAAGCTCGCGTTTCTGGTAAAATGCGTTGTAATCGTATTCGCATTTTAAAAGGTGACAAAGTAACAGTTGAATTATCACCCTATGATTTAACACGCGGGCGAATAACTTATAGAAAGTAGGAGGGATATTATGAAAGTAAGACCATCAGTCAAAAAAATATGTCCTAAATGTAAAATTGTAAAACGTCATGGGAAAACATTTGTAATATGTGAAAACCCTAGACATAAACAAAGACAAGGTTAATAGGAGGAAAGTTATGGCACGTATTAAAGGTATAGATATACCAAATAATAAAAGAATTGAGATCGCACTTACTTATATTTATGGTATTGGTAGAAGTTTATCCAATACAATTTTAAAAGATGCGAACGTAGATAAAAATAAAAAAGCTAAGGATTTAACAAATGAAGAATTAGTTGCTATTCGTGACGAAGTTAATAAATATTTAACAGAAGGTGATTTACGCCGTGAAGTAAATATGAATATTAAAACTCAAATGGAAATTAATTCATATAGAGGAACTCGTCATAAAAAGGGTTTACCAGTAAGGGGTCAAAGAACAAATAGAAACGCTCGTACCCGTAAAGGTAAACCAGTTACAATTGCAAACAAAAAGAAATAGGAAAGGATGGTTTGTAAATGGCTTATAAAGCAAGAAAACGTAAAGTTAAAAAGAATGTACCAGAAGGTAAAGCATTCATTCATTCAACTTTTAATAATACTATCGTAACCATCACTGATAAAGATGGTAATGCTATTAGTTGGGCTTCTGCTGGGACACTTGGTTTTAAGGGAAGCAAAAAATCAACTCCATTTGCGGCTGGTATGGCTGCTGAATCTGCTGGTAAAGCCGCAGTTGAAATGGGAATGAAGAAAGTATCAGCATATTCAAAAGGTCTTGGATCTGGCCGTGATACAGCTATTCGTTCATTACAAACAGCTGGATTAGAAGTTGTTACTATCTCTGATGTAACACCAATCCCACATAATGGATGTCGTCCACCAAAACGACCTCGTGGATAAAAGAAGGGAGTTAAAAATATGAACTTTGAAAAACCAACTTATAAAATTATAGACTATGTTGAAAATAGTAGTTAT
>CAYXTH010000070.1:0-5397 GCA_964468025.1 uncultured Muribaculaceae bacterium
TAACCAACACCAAGTGTTTCAAGGTTTTTTTCAAACCCCTTTGTTACACCAATAATCATATTTGCAATATTGGCATTAGCAGTTCCGTGGAAATTCTTATATTGGTCATTTGTTCTTTCCAATTTAAGTTTATTTTCTTCTTGCTTAACAGTAATATGGCTATTGATTTCAGTAGAAAGTTGTCCTTTAGGACCCTTAACTGTAACAATATTACCATCAGTAGTTACTGTAACATTTTCAGGTACTGTAAGTATTCTATTACCTATACGACTCATAATTTCATTCCTTTCTACCAAACATACGCAAGCACTTCGCCACCAAGTGAATTTGCTTTTGCATCTTTACCTGTCATTATACCTTTTGATGTTGAAACAATAGCAATTCCAAGTCCATTTAATACTTTTGGCATTTCTTCTGCTTTTGCATAAACACGTAATCCTGGTTTAGAAATTCTTTTAAGTCCAGTGATTACACGTTCTTTTTTGTTTACATATTTAAGATTTAAAACAATTATATTTTGTACACCGCCTTTTTTAATTTTATAATCAGCGATATAACCTTCTTCTTTTAAAACTCTTGCGATTTCCTCTTTTATTTTTGAAGCGGGTAATTCAACTTCTGTATATCTCATTTGATTTGCATTACGAATTCTTGTAAGCATATCTGCGATTGGATCTGTCATCTATATCCTCCCTTCTTACCAGCTTGATTTTTTAACACCTGGTATTTGTCCTTTATAAGCTAACTCTCTAAAACAAATACGGCAAATTCCATATTTTTTTAATACTGAATGTGGTCTACCACAAATAGAACAACGAGTATATGCCTGTACTTTGTATTTAGGTTTACGATTAGCTTTTATAATCATACTTTTTTTAGCCATAATTTCCTCCTAATTCGTTATTTTTTAAATGGCATACCGAAACCTTTTAATAAATCTAATGCTTCTTCATTAGTTTTAGCTGTTGTTACAAATACGATATCCATACCACGTACTTTAACAACTTTATCATAGTCTATTTCTGAGAAAATCAATTGTTCTGTAAGACCTAGTGTATAATTACCTCTACCATCAAATGATTTAGTAGAAATACCTCTAAAATCTCTTACACGAGGAAGTGTAATACTAATTAGTTTATCTAAAAAGTTATACATATTTTCTCCTCTTAAAGTAACTTTACAACCAATTGCTTGACCTTGACGAACTTTAAATCCGGCAATAGCTTTTTTTGCTTTTGTAACTACTGGTTGCTGACCTGTAATGATTTTTAAATCTTCCATTGCAGCATCTAATAATTTACTATTTCCAGTTGCATCTCCAACTCCCATATTAACAACTATTTTGTCTAACTTTGGAGTTTCCATAATAGTTCTATAATTGTATTTTTCTCTTAAACTAGGTACGATTTCTTTGCTATATTTTTCTTGTAGGCGGTTCATATATACCCTCCTTTCAGGATTAGTCAAGTTTTTCATTTGATTTTCTTGACACTCTAATTTTTTTACCTTCTTTATTAGTAGTGTGTCCGATTCTTGCTCTTTTTTTTGTTTTTGGATCAATAATCATAACGTTCGATGCATTTAATGGTGCTTCCATTTCTAGAATGCTACCTGCTTCATTACCTTGTGGTTTAACGTGCTTCTTAATCATATTAATCCCTTCAACAACAACTTTATTTTCAGCTCTTAAGGTTTTAATTACTTTACCTTCTTTGCCTTTGTCTTTTCCAGCAATGACAACTACTTTATCTCCTTGTTTTAATTTCATATTATTCCTCCAAACTATAACACTTCTTTAGCAAGTGATACAATTTTCATAAAATCTTTTTCACGTAATTCTCTTGCCACTGGTCCAAATACACGTGTTCCGACAGGGCTTTTATCATCTTTAATAATAATACAAGCATTATCATCAAATTTGATATAAGAACCATCTTTTCTTCTTAAACCAGATTTTGTTCTAACAACAACCGCTTTAACAACTTGGCCTTCTTTAACAGAGCCATTTGGAGTTGCTTTTTTTACGGTTCCAACAACAATATCTCCAATATTGCCAGTTTTTACTTTGCTGCCACCTAATACTCTAATAACTAATAAATCACGAGCACCAGTATTGTCAGCTACTTTTAAACGGCTTTCTTGTTGAATCATATTATAATCCTCCTTCTAGCTTGTTATAAAATAACTGCCTTTTCTACAACGTTTACTAAGCGATAATGTTTAGTTTTTGAAAGTGGTCTTGTTTGTGCGATTTTAACGATGTCACCAACACCAGCTTCATTTTTTTCATCATGTGCAGCATATTTTTTAGAGTATTTTACTCTTTTGCCATATTTTCTATCTTTTTTATATGTTTCTACTAAAACGCTAATTGTTTTGTCAGCAGAAGCACTTACAACTGTTCCAACTAATTCTTGTTTTTTATTTTTCATATTTCCTCCTAGCCTTGAAGTTCACGTTCACGTAAAATTGTTTTAATACGTGCAACGGCCTTTCTAAGTTCTTTAATACGAGCTGGTTTTTCAAGACTACCAGTAGCTTGACTAAATCTTAAATTGAATAATTCTTCTTTGTATTCTTCAATTTTAGCAACTAATTCTTCGTTTGTTAATTCTCTAAGTTCTTTACTACTCATTAGTCTCACCACTTTCTTTTTTTACAAATTTACATTTAATTGGAAGTTTGTGCATTGCTAAACGTAATGCCTCTCTGGCAACCTCTTCGCTAACACCAGCGATTTCGAACATAATTTTTCCTTTTTTTACAACTGCAACCCATTCTTCTGGATTACCTTTACCTTTACCTTGACGGGTTTCTAACGGTTTTTTAGTAAGTGATAAATGTGGGAAAATATTTATCCATACTTTACCACCACGTTTCATATAACGAGTCATAGCAACACGTGCCGCCTCGATTTGTCTTTGTGTAATCCAAGCACCTTCTACTGCTTGAAGTCCGTAGTCACCAAAGTGAAGTTCTCTATTACCACGAGCCTTCCCATCATATCTTAGACGATGTGGACGACGGTATTTAGTTCTTTTTGGAATTACTGCCACCTTGGTCACCTCCCTTATTTTTCTTTCCAGGAAGGATTTCTCCTTTATAAATCCATACTTTTACACCAATTTTACCATAAGTAGTATCGGCTTCTTTATGAGCATAATCAATATCCGCTCTTAAAGTATGAAGTGGAACTGTTCCCTCAGTATAGTGTTCACTTCCGGCAATTTCTCTACCATTTAAACGTCCTGATATTTGGGTTTTAATTCCTTTTGCTCCTGATTTCATTGCATTTCTAATTGCTTTTTTCTCTGCCACTCTATATGAAACTCTATTTTCAATTTGGTGAGCAATATTTTCAGCAACTAGTGCTGCATCTATATTAGGGTTTTTAATTTCTTTAATTGAAATGTGTATGTCCCCACCTTCAATTTTTGATAATTCTTTTTTTAATTTTTCAATTTCATCTCCGCCGTGACCAATTACTACACCTGGTTTAGCAGTATTGATAATAATTTCAGTTTTTCCGGCGCTTCTTTCAATAAGAACATTTGAAACTGCTGCGTCTTTTAATCTTTTTTCTAAGAATTTACGAATATCATAATCACTTTTTAAGTATTTGGCAAAGTTGCTACCATCAGCATACCAATTTGATTGCCAACCTTTGTTGATACCAATTCTAAGTCCGACTGGACTAACTTTCTGACCCATCAGTTTACCTCCTTTACTTAATTTTTCTCACTAACAACAATTGTGATGTGACTAGATCTTTTTAATATTGGATTAACTCTTCCTTTTGATCCAGCTTTCATTCTTTTTAAAGTTCTTCCTTCGTTTATATATGCTTCTTTAACATAAAGATTTTCACTATCTAATTCTAGATTATTTTCAGCATTTGCTACCGCAGAAGTTAATACCTTTCTAATAGCACGAGCTGATTCTTTATTTAAATTAGCTAAAATATTATCGGCTTCTACTACGCTTTTCCCACGTATTAAATCGATAACCAAACGAGATTTTTTAGGTGCTATTCTTACACCTTTCGCTATTGCTCTAGCTTCCATATTTGGTCTCCTTTCAGGTTATTTTTTCTTCTTATCATCGCCATGTCCGCCAAATTTACGAGTTAAAGCGAACTCTCCTAATTTATGTCCTACCATATCTTCTGTTACATAAACAGGAATAAATTCTTTACCATTATGAACAGCAAATGTGTGTCCAATAAAATCAGGATAAATTGTAGAACGGCGTGACCAAGTTTTGATTACTTCTTTTTTTCCAGATTCATTCATTTTTTTAACCCTTTTCATTAGCCTATCAAAGACATAAGGGCCTTTTTTTAAACTTCTTGCCATTTATAAATCATCCTTTCTTATTTTTTACGACGACGAACAATTAACTTGTTTGAAGCCTTTTTAGTATTACGTGTCTTATATCCAAGAGCTGGTTTACCCCAAGGAGTAACTGGCCCTTTACGACCGATTGGTGCACGTCCTTCACCACCACCATGTGGATGGTCATTAGGGTTCATAACAGAACCACGAACCGTTGGCCTAATACCTAAGTGTCTTTTGCGACCAGCTTTACCTAAGTTTACTAAGTTATAGTCTGCATTTCCAACTTCTCCAATTGTCGCACGGCACACACTTAAAACTTTTCTAACCTCACTACTTGTTAAACGTAGTAATGTATATTTTCCTTCGTGGCCAAGAATTTGAACGCTTGTTCCTGCACTTCTTGCCATTTGGCCACCTTTTCCAGGTTTTAATTCAATATTATGAACTAATGTACCTTCTGGAATGTTTCCTAGTGGAAGACTGTTACCAACTTTAATATCAGCATTTTCTCCACTTTCAATTTTCATTCCAACTTTCAAACCTTTTGGAGCTAAAATATATCTTTTTTCTCCATCAGCATAATTTATTAAAGCAATGTTAGCACTTCTATTTGGATCGTATTCTATGCTGGCAACTGTACCAACAACACCATCTTTATCTCTTTTAAAATCGATAATACGATATTTTCTCTTAGCACCACCACCATGATGTCTTACAGTGATTTTACCTTGATTATTACGACCACCTGTTTTTTTGATTGTAGTAACTAGTGATTTTTCAGGAGTAGACTTTGTAATTTCATCATTTATAAGTGTTGTCATTCCACGTCTACCATTAGTCACTGGTTTATATGATTTTATAGCCATATTCTTCCTCCTTAAGATTAGTTAAGTTCAATTGAACTTCCTTCTTTTAATTTAACAATTGCTTTTTTCACTTTATTTGTTTTTCCTGCGTAACGACCTACTCTTTTTGTTTTAGGTTTTACATTTATTGTATTTACACTTTCAACTTTAACATTAAAAATGTTTTCTACTGCTTGTTTGATTTGAGTTTTATT
>CAYXTH010000071.1:0-5378 GCA_964468025.1 uncultured Muribaculaceae bacterium
TTTTCCTAATTATTGTTTTTTTATCTAGGGACATTTTCACTAATTATTCACAAAAAACCGCAACCCAAAATACTTTAACTTTACAAGTTAAAATATAAGTGCTATAATTATACGCAGTGCAAGAAGAGAGGTATTATATATGGAAAAGAGAAATATTGCA
Organism: uncultured Muribaculaceae bacterium; assembly: GCA_964468025.1. Taxonomy (GTDB): domain Bacteria; phylum Bacillota_I; class Bacilli_A; order RF39; family UBA660; genus Coprosoma. The sequence continues at coordinate 161 of CAYXTH010000071.1, forward strand.
ATTATTGCCCACGTTGATCACGGAAAAACAACGCTTGTTGATAAATTACTTCAAATGTCAGGTACATTTAGAGATAATGAAGAAATTCAAGTTAGAGCAATGGATTCAAATGATATTGAAAGAGAGCGTGGAATAACTATTTTAGCAAAAACAACTGCTATTGATTATAAAGGTTATAGGATTAACATTTTAGACACACCAGGCCATGCTGATTTCGGTGGTGAAGTAGAACGTATTATGAATATGGTTGATGGCGTTTTACTTGTCGTAGATGCTTATGAAGGCACGATGCCACAAACTAGGTTTGTATTAAAAAAAGCCTTAGAGGCAGGGGTTACTCCTGTTGTTGTAGTAAATAAAGTAGATAAAGATTCTGCAAGACCAAAAGAGGTTGTTGATGAGGTACTAGATTTATTTATTGAATTAGGTGCAAGTATTGAACAGTTAGAATTTCCTGTTATTTATGCATCTGCTCTTGCAGGGACATCTAGTTTTGATCCTGATTTAAGCACTCAAAAAGAAACAATGGATCCTATTTTAGATACAGTAATTAAATATATTCCTGCACCAAAAGTAACTGATGGAACATTACAATTTCAGCCAGCACTTTTAGATTATAATGATTTTGTTGGTCGTATGGGAATTGGCCTTGTTAAAAGGGGTAGTTTTAAAGTAGGAGATATGGTATCTTGTGTAAGACTTGATGTTTCTATAAAACAGTTTAGAATTCAAAAAATTATTGGTTACTATGGACTTAATAAAATAGAGGTAAAAGAGGCTCATGCTGGAGATATAGTTGCAATTTCGGGTCTTCCTGATATATCAGTAGGAGAAACTATTTGTGAAGTGGGTAAAGAAGATCCACTACCAATTCTTAGAATTGATGAACCAACACTACAAATGACTTTTGGAGTAAATACAAGTCCATTTAGTGGTAGAGAAGGTAAGTTTTTAACCGCAAGAAAAATAGAAGAAAGGCTTATGAAAGAAACTGAAAGAGATGTATCTTTGAAAGTAAGACAAATTGATTCGGAATCTTGGATGGTGTCTGGTAGAGGAGAATTACATTTATCAATTTTAATTGAAAATATGAGAAGAGAAGGTTATGAACTACAAGTATCAAAACCGGAAATAATTAAAAAAGAAATAAATGGTCAAGAATGTGAACCATATGAAGATGTTGATGTTGAAGTTCCAGAAGAATATGTTGGTAATGTTATTGAAATGCTTGGACTTCGTGGTGGCACTATGGAAAATATGATATCAAAAGAAAATAATAGTAAACTTACTTATACAATACCATCTCGTGGATTAATTGGATTTATGACTGAATTTATGACTTTGACAAAAGGTTATGGTATTATAAGTCACACATTTAAAGAATATGCTCCAGTAGTAACTGCTGAGGTAGGAAATAGAAAAAATGGTGTACTTGTATCTATGGAAAATGGAAAAGCAACTGCTTATGCCTTAGGTGCTTTGGAAGATAGGGGAATTATGTTTATCGAGCCTGGCACTGAAGTATATGAAGGTATGATAGTTGGTGAAAATAATCATGACAATGATTTAGCGGTGAATGTTGTTAAAAGTAAAAATTTAACAAATACAAGAAGTGCTACAAAGGATCATACAGTAGTTTTAAAAAGGCCACGTGAAATGAGCCTTGAAGTATGTCTTGATTATGTAAATGATGATGAACTTGTTGAAGTTACACCACAAAGTTTTAGATTGCGTAAAAAAATTCTTAATACAAATGAACGTAAAAAAAATGACAACAAGAAAAATGCATAATTTTTCAATTATATTACAAAAAATGATTTTATTACAACAAAAAATAAAGTTGTAATAAATTTTTTTATTATATAAATTTTTCTTGATAGGTTATTAACTTCTACTTTTGGTGATAAATTTTATAATTTTTGTAAAGATATTGTTTTAAAAATTGTGTATAGTGGCAAAGTAAAAAAGAAAGCTATCAGAAACCATTATTTCGTTGTCTGAAAAAGGAATTTTTGGTGTTTTATAGGCAAAAATCCCTTTTTCAGACAAAAAACAGGCCATTTCAGACATCTTTTTTTTAAAAAGGCTACTTTTGGGTTATAATTTTAACCGGGAGGTGAAATATGAAAATTGATGAAATATTAAAATGGATGAGTAAAGAAATAACTTATTGGTATGTTAAAAATGATGGCGTTAAGGAAGTCGTTTATCCAGCTCCTACTGATCAAAAAGAAATAGTGGAAAGTATTTTTAGGGAAGATGCAAATATGATTATTTATAAAAATAATTTTTATTATATTGAAGGAGAATTTGCACAAGAAAAAAAGAAAGTATCTTGTATATATTATATGAGAAAAGCAAGTTCTTACCGAAGAAAACAAGCAGTTTCAATACTTCCTTATAGTTTAAGGGATAAAGATGAAATCATTGTGCAAAGATTAATAAAGCATTATAATGAAAATAGTATTCCATATGAACTTTTATGTACTGATAAAGATGTTGTTTCCATTTTAAATTCATTTACTTATTTAGATATATTTGATAAAAGAATTATTCTTCACAAAGATGTATATTATACTAAAAATAATAAGTTAATAGTCCTTCTTACAAGTGATAATAGAGAAAATTTATCTAAAAAAATAAAACAAATAAATAGTAATTATAAAATATATGAAATTATTAAATAATTGATATTTATTTTCTTTTAAAATATAATGAAATATGATAAAATATTTTATAAGGAGGAATGAAAATGGTATGGATTATAATAGTAGTTATTTTACTGTTAATAATAATATTATTATATAATTATTTAGTTAAAATGAATATTAGATGTCAAAATGCTTGGTCGCAAATTGATAATCAACTTAAAAGAAGAGCGGATTTAATTCCAAACTTAGTAGAAGTAACTAAGGGATATGCAGCACATGAAAGTGAAACTTTAAAAAATATAGCGGTTTTAAGAAGTAGTTCAATGAGTGACATGGCAAGACAAAGTGAAGAAGTAAGTAATAATTTAAAAAAATTACTTGCTGTGGCCGAAAATTATCCTGATTTAAAGGCTAATGAGGTGTTTAAAAATTTACAAATTGAACTTACTGGTACCGAAGATAAAATTGCTTTTGCAAGACAGTTTTATAATGATACAGTTCAGCATTATAATAGTGCAATTATGATGTTTCCAAATAATATAATGGCAAAAATAATAAATTATAAAGAAAAAGAATATTTTAAAGTATCTGATGAAGATAAAAAAGAAATTCAGGTGGAACTATGATATTAAAAGAAGTTAGAACAAATAAAATAAAAACAGGTTTTATAGTTACATTATTTTTTGTATTTATAACTTTATTTGTATATTTTTTGTCGCGTATATTTTTTGATAATATTTATATAGCAGCTTTTATTGGACTTACTGTGTCTATTATTTCGGCATTTGCATCATATTACAATTCTGATAAAATGATTTTAAAATTAAATAATGCACGCCCTGCAACAAGAGAAGAATTTTTACAATTAAATGTTTCTTTGGAATCATTGTGTATCGCTGCAGGCTTGCCACAACCTAAATTATATGTTATGGATACTCCGGCGTTAAATGCTTTTGCAACAGGTCGTAACCCTAATCACGCGGTGGTATGTGTAACTACTGGGCTTTTAGATAAACTTGATAAATATGAAATGGAAGGTGTTTTGGCACACGAACTTTCTCATATAAAGAATTACGATATATTACTTTCAACAATTGCAATAGTAATGGTTGGTTTTGTAACCATTATTGCCGATATACTTTCTCATAGTTTTATTTATAGTGATAGTGATAGAGATAATAAGGCATCTGCGATAGTAATGGTGATAGGGATATTATTCTTAATTTTATCACCAATATTTGCAAATTTGCTTAAACTTGCAATTTCACGTAATAGAGAGTATTTAGCTGATGCTAGTGCGGTGGAAATTACTCGTAATAAAGAGGGGTTAATAAATGCTTTAAAGAAATTAGAAACTGAAAATACACCTATTAATGTAAATGAAGCGACTGAATCTTTATTTATAGTAAATCCACTTAAAGGTAAAAAGGGAAAAGATTCTATATGGAGTACACATCCAAGTACAGTTAATAGAATTGCTAAGTTACAAGAAATAAAATAGGGGCTTTAAATATTTTTATAAATATGTTATGATGTTCTAGGAGGTTGATTATGGAAGAGAATAAAAGAATGCTAATACTAGCAGGTGTAGTGTTAGTTATAGTTGGCATAATACTTTTAATTAGTTTTTGGCCAAAACAAGATAAAACGTTTGCTTGTAAGGTAAAAAAAGAAGATGGTTATACTAATTTAGCGTCTATTACTTATGATGATTATAAGTGTTTAAAAGATGAAGATGAGGTTATTATCGCAGTAGGAGATTTTGATAAAAAGGAAAAATCTGCCTTAAATAAAGCCGGCAAAAATGCTGGAAAGGGTATTTATTATGTTGGTGAAGATATTAGTAAATCTGATTTAAAGACTATTAAGAAACAATTAAAATATAATGATAATTCGTTTGAAAAAGATGTTCTGTTAGTTGTTAAAAAAGGAAAAGTAAAGGAATATAAAGAAGATGTATTTAATAGTTCCAGTGATATAACTGCATTCTTTGAAGAGGCTGGTGTTGCTAAATTTAGTTGTGGTGTAAATGCTAGTGATGAATTTGAAAATTTGGCAATTATTGACTATGATGATTATAAATGTTTATATGATAGTGATAAGACATTTGTGATAGTAGTTGCTCAAACAACTTGTTCACACTGTATAAATTTTGAACCAGTTATCAACGAATATGCTGGTGAGAATAATATTCCAGTATATGTTATAAATGTTGATCAATTAGAAAGTGATGATTTTAATAATTTAACGAATTCAGTAAGCTATTTTAGTGAAAATGAAAACTGGGGTACTCCACTTACTTTAGCAATTAAAGACAAACAAGTTATTGCAAGTATAAGTGGTGAAGCCGAGGAAAGTGCTATTGAATCGCTTATGAAAGAAGCAGGCCTTAAATAGGCTTGCTTTTATTATTTTGGTCTTGTTTTTATATAAATATTTTCAAGATAAAAGAATAAATAATCCTTGAAAACAAAAGAAAAACCTTATATTTCAAAGGCTTTAATAATCATATTGGTGGAGAATAAGGGACTCGAACCCTTGACCCCCTGCGTGCAAAGCAGGTGCTC
>CAYXTH010000072.1:0-5253 GCA_964468025.1 uncultured Muribaculaceae bacterium
ATTAAGTGACATTTTAAAAAAATTTATAGGTGACATTTTAAAAAAGGATTAACATAGCTTCTTTTTCAGTGGACTTTATTATAATTATTTGATACAATAAACTATGGTGAAGCGTGTATGTATAGTGTAACTATTGATAAATTTTCGGGTCCACTTGATTTACTCCTACATTTAATTAAAGAAAATGATCTAAATATATTTGATATAAATATTAGTGAAATTGCAAAGCAGTATTTAGATTATATTCAAAGTATGAAAAACTTAAACTTAGATGTTAGTAGTGAATATTTGATAATGGCATCAGACCTTACTTATATTAAATCAAAAGAACTTTTACCAAATAAAGAAGAAGAAATGCCTGAAAAAGAAGAGTTAATTGATAAATTGATAAACTATCAAATGTATAAAGAAATATCTTCTGTGTTTAAGGATTTTGAAAATGAAAGAAATTTATCTTTTTCAAAAACACCTAGTTTACCTAATGAATTTAAAAGTGATGAAGTTGGAATAAGTGATGATATTACTTTGCTTGATTTACTAAAAGCATTAGAAAAATTTAATGAAAAAAAAGAATTTGAAAAACCATTAAATACAGTTGTTACAAAAAAAGAGTATTCCGTGTATGAAAGAAATTTGGAAATAATTAAATGTTTAAAAACAAATAAAAAAATGGCATTTGAAGATTTATTCGATGTTTATAGCAAAGATTATGTAGTTGTTACATTCTTATCAATACTTGATTTAGCAAAAAAAGGAAAGCTTATAATAAAACAAGATAAAAATATGGATAGAATTATGCTTATGGCAAAGGATGTGGGATAATGAACTTAAAAGCAGTATTAGAAGGACTTTTATATGTTGCGGGTGATGATGGCCTTAAAATAGATGAAATTTCTAGAATTTTAGAAACTGATGCTAAATCAATAATTTTAGAACTCGCAAAAGATTATAAAGAAAATGATAGAGGTCTTGAACTTGCAACATATGGTAATAGAATTAAAATTGTTACAAAAAAAGAATATAATGAATATTTGAAAAAAATGTTTTGTGAAGAAACAAATGAAACTTTAAGTCCATCTGCTCTTGAAACTTTGGCTATAATAGCGTATAATGAACCTATAACAAGATTAAAAGTTGATGAAATTAGAGGTGTTTCTAGTTCACACATAATTAGAAAACTTGTTTTTAAAAATTTAGTTAAAGAATTAGGAAAATCGGACTTACCCGGTAGACCTTTATTATATGGTGTTACGGAACAATTTTTAGATCATTTTGGACTTTCTTCAAAAGAAGATTTACCAAAAATAGAAACAAAAGAAGTAGAAGAAACCCCTCAGGATTTGTTTACAGCAAAATATAAAGAAATATAATTTCTTATATGCCGGTATGATGGAATTGGTAGTCATGCCTGACTCAAAATCAGGTGGGCTTTGCCCGTGTCGGTTCGAGTCCGACTACCGGTACCAATAAAAAAACAACCCTTATTTTAAAGGGTTTTTATTATAGCGGAAATAATTCAAATAAAGATAATTGTAAATATCAATATAAAAAGACATGAAAATTTTATATTGATATTTACATCATTAAAAATATACTAATATAATGAAAATTTTATAAATAATTTAATATATAAATCATTGCTTTAAAAATGGAGAAATGCTATAATAACAGGTGTTTAAAGGTGATAGTATGGATAGAAAAGATGTAAATATAAATAAAGTAACCCCAATGATGAAACAGTACTTGGAAATAAAAAACAACAATGAAGATTTAATAATATTTTTTAGACTAGGTGATTTCTATGAAATGTTTTTTGAAGATGCTATATTAGTAAGCCACGAATTAGAACTTACCTTAACTGGGAAATCTGCGGGTCTTGAAGAGCGTATACCAATGTGCGGAATTCCATATCACGCCGCTAATGGGTATATAGACAAGTTAATTGAAAAAGGTTACAAAATAGGAATTTGTGAGCAATTAGAAGATCCTAAAAATGTTAAGGGAATTGTTAAAAGAGATATTATACAAATAATATCTTCTGGTACAGTAATAGATAGTAGTTCATTAAAGGCCGATGATTTTAACTTTATTGCCTCAATATATGATATAAATCACGCTTACAGTATTAGTTATGCTGATGCAACAACGGGAGAGGTATATTCATTTCTAATAGATCATAGCCCAGCGAAAGTAGTAAGTGAAATAGTAAACTTGGCAGTAAAAGAAGTTGTAATAAATAGTAAGGTTGATAAAAATATTTATTCAATGCTTAAAAACCAATTTCATTTACCAGTAACAATTACCGATGAAATAACTGAAGACTATAATAATATTTTAGATGGTATTGATGAAAGGTATAAGATAAGTGTTAAACATTTACTTGCGTATATTTCAGGGAACCAAAAACAAATTTTAAATCATTTGCAAAAAGTGGTGATAAGAGATAAAAAAGACTATTTAAGAATGGATGTCCATACTAAAAGAAACTTAGAATTAGTAGAAACATTAAGATTAAAACAAAGAAATTTCTCCTTAATATGGCTTTTAGATAAAACAAAAACCGCAATGGGTGCAAGACTTTTAAAAACATATATTTTAAACCCGTTAGTTAATAAACAAAAAATAGAAGAAAGATACAATGTAGTAGATACCCTATTAAAAGAATTTATTTTAAAAAGTGATTTAGAAAAACTACTTAATGAAGTATATGACCTAGAAAGGTTAAGTGGTAAAATTGCTTTTTCAAATGCGAATGCTAGGGATTTGTTACAATTAAAGAACTCTCTTAAAGTATTACCTAGTATAAATGAAATTCTAAAAAAAATAAATTTTAAAGAAAATATAGAATCCTTACAAGAATTATATAATTTATTAGAAAAAGCTATATATGAAAATCCCCCAATGACATTAAAAGAGGGATATTTAATAAAAGAAGGTTTTAACAAGGAATTAGATGAACTTAAAAATTTAAGAAAAGGTGGAAAAGACTTTATCGCAAAATTTGAACTTGAAGAAAGAGAAAAAACAGGTATTAAAAACTTAAAAGTTGCTTATAACAGGGTATTTGGTTATTATATAGAAATATCAAAAGGTAATTTAGATTTAGTAAAAGATGAGTGGGGCTATCAAAGAAAACAAACTCTTGCGAACTGTGAAAGATATATAAGCCCTGTCTTAAAAGAAAAAGAAGCTTTAATTTTAAATGCCGAGGAAAAAATAGTTGCCCTTGAATACGATTTGTTTTCATCTATCCGTGATGAAGTAAAAAAATATATTCCAAGACTTCAAAAAATTGCGAAAATAATAAGTGAAGTAGATGTTATGTCCGCATTTGCGACAGTAAGTGAAGAAAATAACTATGTAAGGCCAACACTTACTGATGATGAAATTGATATAAAAGAAAGTAGGCATCCTGTTGTTGAAAAAGTAATATCTAGTGAGTTTGTATCTAATGATATTAAAATGGATAAATCTACTAATATTTTACTAATAACTGGTCCAAATATGGCAGGTAAATCAACTTATATGAGGCAAATGGCAATAACTGTGATAATGGCTCAAATAGGGTGTTTTGTCCCTGCAAGAAGTGCAAAATTACCAGTATTTGATGCAATATTTACAAGAATAGGTGCAAGTGATGATTTAGTGAGCGGAGAGTCCACATTTATGGTAGAAATGACAGAAGCCAATAATGCGATAAGTAATGCGACTAATAAAAGTTTAATATTATTTGATGAACTAGGACGTGGTACTGCAACATTTGATGGCATGGCCCTTGCACAAGCAATTATTGAATATATACATAAATTTGTAAAAGGGAAAACATTCTTTTCAACTCACTACCACGAACTTACTGATTTAGAAGATACATTAACAGGTCTTAAAAATATTCACGTAAGTGCTTATGAAGAAGATGGGAAAATTACTTTTTTGCACAAAATAAAAGACGGTAGTGTTGATAAAAGTTATGGTATTCATGTTGCCCGTCTTGCGGGTCTTCCAGATGGACTTATTAAAAGGGCAGATGAAATACTAAAAGTATATGAAAATAATGAGAAAAAAAGAGATGTTAAAATACAAGAATCTCTTCCTATTGATGATTTAATACCAAGTAAATCAAAAGTAGAAGAAGAACTTGAAAAAATAAATCCACTAGAAATAACACCAATGGAAGCTATAAATATTTTATATAAATTAAAAAAATTATAGGGGGAATTATGAAAGTAGAATTTAATGAAATGAAAGATGATGTTAAAAAAGCAGTTGCTACTTCTCTAATGTTTTATGACATTTTGAAAAATAAGGAAATTTTTTATGAGGAAGAAATACCTTATACTAATTATGATAAACAGTGTTTTTCACTTTTTCTTGGCATTCTTTATACTAAAAATAATGCAAGTGAATTTTTAAAGGATTTTGATATTACAATTGATAAAATTGATGAAGTATTTGGTGATTTTAATATAAACAGGTACAAAGAAGATAAAAAAGAAAAAATGTCTATATTAAAGAAAACACTTCCTATATTTATTGATCTTGTTAACATAATTGTTAGTAATGATGAGTATACAAAAGATATAAATGTATATACTATTTTAGAAAGTTTATATTTAGAATATAAATGTAATTCAGTAGTTTTGGAAGATGTTTATATTAAGTTAGGTGTCCTTAATAAATTCGATGAAATTTTAATGCACCCATCTTTTCAAATTTTAAGTAAAAAAATAGAAATGGAAGAAGAAAAAAATTTTTCTTATTTAGAAAAGAGGAGTTCTAAGGCTTTTAAATTAGTAGAAAATAATGATTGTCTTATGGAAATAGATGATAGCTTTGATTTTTCAGTAGGCAGGCAAAAGGAGTTAAAAAAACTTATGGTGTCTATGCTTATGCCAAATAAATCAGTTATGATAACTGGCCCAAGTGGTGTTGGTAAAAGTTCTATTGTAAAAGCTTTTGCTTATAAAATTAAAAATGAGGATGTACCACCGGTGTTTTTGAATAAGAAAATTGTTTCATTAAATGTTGCTTCTTTGGTAGGTGGTTGTAAGTACGTTGGTTCTTTTGAAGAAAAGGTTACTAAGTTATTAAATTCGTTTGATGAAAATATAATTTTATTTATAGATGAAGTACACACGGTTATTGGAGCCGGTAGAGCAATGGATAATGGTAGTGATTTATCTAATATATTAAAGCCTTATTTAGATAGTGGAAAAATTAAAGTAATTGGTACTACTACTGATGAAGAATATGAAA
>CAYXTH010000073.1:0-3792 GCA_964468025.1 uncultured Muribaculaceae bacterium
ATATATAATGCATTTTTTTATTATAATTATAGCCTTTTCTTACACTTACTTTAGGATTTATATTGCAAACATTTTTAATAAGAGTAAAAATTCTTCTTGCAACACTACTATTTTCAGTCATTATAGTTATTTTCTTATCAATAACCGCATTACTTTGAATAATAGCTGAAAGTTCAGAAATATTATCAATATTACCTAGTTCTATCTTACTAAGTTCATCTTTGGCCGTACTTGTAAATGACATATAACCACATCCTTAATCAAGCAAATAAGAAAGCAAATTTATTGCAACTCTTAAAGAATTGTGCCTAATTCTATTATCTCTTATTATAACAAAATCATCTTCTATTATATCAACATTTAATTTTTTAATATTATCATAATCAACATAAATTAAGTCCTTATCTTCTGCTCTAGAATATTTTTTAATAATATCTTCTGATACAGTACCAGTATTTAAAATTACTGCATCAATTTTTCTTTTACCTAAATAATTATTTAATAGTTTTATATGGTGACTAACGGAAAAATTATCAGTTTCTCCTGGTTGTGTCATTATATTGCATACATAAATAATTTTAGCATTACTTTTGTCTATTTCGCTTACTACTTCCGGACATATTAAATTAGGAAGAATACTAGTAAAAACACTACCCATACTAAGAACAATTGCATCAGCCTCTCTAATTGCTTTTAAAACATCAGGGTTTACTTTTGGTTTCTTTTCATAAAATACATCGGAAATGGGTCTTTTATCTTTTGTAATTTGTTCTTCCCCTTTTACAATATTACCATCTTCCATTTTTCCCATTAAAGTAACATTATCTTCGGTAAGTGGTATAACATTACCATTTAATTTAAGCATAGAATTAACAAGCTCAATAGCATCTGACATATTTCCAGTAATTTGAGCAGCACCAGTAAGTAATAAATTACCAAGTGCGTGTCCGTCTAAATCACTATTAGTTTTAAATCTATAATTAAATAATTTTCCAACTTTTTCATCATTTTCCGAAAGGCTTACTAAAATTTTTCTAATATCACCTACGGCAACTGTATTAAATTCTTCTCTAAGCCTGCCTGTGGAACTGCCATTATCTGCTACACTAACAATAGCAGAAATATCAAAAGGTAATTTTTTTAGTCCTGATAATAAAGTACTCATTCCAGTACCACCACCTAAAACAGCAAGTTTCATATTATTCACTCTCCTTTATGGTTAAAGCGGCAATAACACCATCATTTATGGCGGTCGCTATTTGGTAATAATCTTTTTTAATCACATCACCTACGGCATATATGCCTTTAATATTTGTTTGCATTTTTTTATTAACTATAATATAATTATTTTCTTCTTTAATTTCCTTTATAAAATTTATATTTGGTTTACCACCAATTGCAATAAAAAGACCATCAGTATCTATTTTTATTTTATCATTTATAATGATACTTTCTAATTTATTATTACCATTTATTTTTGTTATTTTGGCATTTGATAAATATATTATATTTTCTTTATTTTGTGCTTTTTCAATTAAACCTTTATCAGCTTTTATATTTTCACTTCTATTTACTATATAAACTTTATTTGCAAGAGATGATAAATATATTGCTTGTGTGTATGCTGAATTTCCTGCACCTACTACCATAACAGTTTTTTCTTTATAAAAAGCCCCATCACAAACTGCACAATAACTTATTCCTTTAATATTTTCATTTTCAAGTCCTAATTTATTATGTGTTTTACCAACCGCAATTATAATGTTTTTACACTTATATTCTTTTTCATTTGTTTTAACAATAAAATTATCTTTTTTTTCTATATTAACTACTTCTCCATAAACATATTCAACATCAATTTTTTTAATTTGATTAAACATTTTAAGTGCTAAATCGGCTCCATTTATACTATCAATTCCAAGGTAGTTTTCTATAATATTAGTTTCAGTTATTTGTCCTCCTGGAACGTTTTTATCAATTATTAGAGTTTTAATACCACTTCTTTTTAAATATAAAGCACTTGCCATACCTGCAGGCCCCGCTCCTATTATTATTGTGTTATACATTGCATTTCTCCTTACGTATTAAAATTATTATACCTATAATTATCATTATAATAGATACTACTTGAGCAGCTTTAAAGTCAAAGAACATTAAACTATCTGTTCTAAGGCTTTCAATAAAAAACCTAATCACTGCATAGTATATTAAGTAAAATGATGTAAGTATTCCAGTTTTTTTTGTTTTTTTTCTCAATATTAAAAGTATTATAAAGCCTAGTAAACATAAAACAGATTCAAATAAAAATGTGGGTATATAGTAAGTGCCACCGATGTACATTCCATTTATTATAAAATCAGGCAAATACATATTTTCTAAGGTGTTTAATGTTGTTTCAGGTCCATGGGCTTCACCGTTAAAAAAGTTGCCCCATCTTCCAATAGCCTGTGCAATTATAAGACCAACTACTATTATATCAAGTGTTTTCAGTATATTTAAGTTATTTTTTTTACAGTAAAAGTATATGAATATTATACCTGCGATAATGCCTCCATGTATCGCAAGTCCACCTTCCCATACTTTCAATATTCTTATAGGATCATTTATATAATAATCTAAATGAAATATTACAAAGTATATTCTTGCACCTATAATACCATATATAATTGTATAAAAAATTAAGTTTGTAATAATTTCTTCATTTATGTTTTGTTTTTTTGCTTCTTTTGTTATTATAAAGTAGGCGGTAAGCATCGCAAAAAATAAAAAAACAGAATATAAATGAATACTAATAAATCCAAGGTCTATTACAGGGTTCATATTACCAGCCCTTTCTTTTTAAATTTCTTAGTACTCCATCCATTATTAGGTTTAAAATTGATATTAAAATTGATGCACATACCGCATACCATATTCCATATAGTTGGAAATGCGGATATAAAATAAGGGCAACTATTTTAAGTATTATTAGGTTTATAAATGGATAAAACAGTCCTAATGTAACACCTGTTATTGGTATAGTTAGTTTAAATAAAATAGGTTTTACAGTTTTATTTAGTAGGTAAATAATAATAGCCGCTAAAAAACTCCATATACCTAAAAATTTTTTATCAATATATAATGTGTTTTTAAAAATTAAAGATGTAATAATTAGTATTAAGGAATAGCCTATCATTTTAATTAGCCAGTCAAATAGTTTAAATATATTTTCTTTTGTTAATAATTTCTTAAACATAATGTGGTCCTTTCTATATAATTATATTTTTATTAAGTTTATATAATGATAAATTATAAGCAAAACATCTATTACAATTATATCACAGTTCTTTGTATAATTTAAATAAAAACGTTTGTATTAAAAGAAAAGAAGCCATATAATATATGTCAAGTAGAGATAAATACAATAATTATATAGATGATAATTATGTTTCATAAAAAGAACTATTTATAAAATAAATTTCGGCATGTTATTAGTATATAAATAATATCTACAAAATTTCAACACATATAATGAAAAGGTCTACTCATTTATCTTTTTATTTAATAAGTATTTTATTATAAGTTATATCAAAAAATCTTCAAAATCATAGGATGTATATAAGTAATTTTACCCTTACCAACATAAATAAACTTATTTAAATCCAAAGTAACTACCTGCATGCATTATTTTATCTGCAAAGCTGTTTCATGTTTTCATGAAAAAAATGTGATTATGTTTCACACTTTTATTCACTTTTTAACTCAAATAAAGCATCCCTAAGTTCCATTGCCCTTTCAAAATCCATGGCTGCT
>CAYXTH010000073.1:3802-5230 GCA_964468025.1 uncultured Muribaculaceae bacterium
GCCGCCAATTTCATTTCGTTTTCTAAATTGATAATAAGCTTAGCCTTTTCACTCGTTGAAAGTTTTTCAGGTTTCTTTTCATCTATCTCTTTATTATTAGAAATGAGTTTTCTAATTTCTTTTACAATAGTTTTAGGAATAATGTCGTGTTTTTTATTATATTCTTCTTGAATATTTCTTCTTCTTTCAGTTTCCTTAATAGCCGTATTCATTGCAGAACTAATATTATCAGCATACATAATAACCTTACCATTTGCATTACGAGCGGCTCTACCTATTGTTTGAATTAAACTTCTTTCACTTCTTAAAAATCCCTGTTTGTCCGCATCCATAATTGCAATTAAACTAACTTCAGGAATATCAATACCTTCTCTAAGCAAGTTAATACCTACAAGCACATCATATTTGCCAAGCCTTAAATCCCTAATAATACGAAGACGTTCTAGTGTTTTAATTTCATTATGCAGATATGCTACTTTAATATCTAACTTTTTCAAATAATTAGTTAACTCTTCAGCCATTCTAATTGTTAAAGTAGTAATTAAAGTTCTTTCGTTTTTATCAATTTGTTTATTTATCATACTTACTAGGTCATCAATTTGATTTTTAGTCGACCTTACTTCAATAATCGGATCTAAAAGTCCAGTAGGTCTAATAATCTGCTCAACAACTTTACTAGACTTTTCAATTTCATAATCTCCAGGTGTTGCGGAAACATATATAACGTTATCAAGTTTTTTTTCAAACTCATCAAATTTAAGTGGCCTATTATCAAGTGCACTAGGCAATCTAAAACCATAATCCACAAGCATTTGCTTACGTGCTCTATCTCCATTATACATAGCTTTAACTTGGGGAATAGTTACATGAGATTCATCAATAACAAGTAAAAAATCTTTTTTAAAAAAATCAATTAAAGTAGTAGGAGTTTCCCCAGGCCCTTTTAAAGCCATATGTCTTGAATAATTTTCTACTCCTCTACAAAAACCAGTTTCTGAAAGCATTTCTATATCATAATTAGTTCTCTCCATAAGACGTTGATATTCAAGTAATTTATTTTTTCTTTTAAAAAATTCAAGCCTTTCTTCTAATTCTTTTTTTATATTTTCAATAGCTTTTTTTAACTTTTCTTCACTAGTAACAAAGTGACTAGCAGGAAAAATAGTAATAGTTTTTTTATCAGTTAAAATAGTCCCAGTTACTAAATCAAATTCCCTAATTCGATCAATTTCATCACCAAAAAATTCAATTTTAATACCTTTTGAGTGTTGGGAAATAGGAATAATTTCTAAAACATCACCACGTACTCTAAAAGTACCCCTTTTAAAGTCAATATCATTTCTTTCATAAAGCATTTCAATTAATTTTTCAATAACAACATCTCTATCGCAAGTCATATTTTCTTCTAAGTATAAAGTTTTGTTCTTA
>CAYXTH010000074.1:0-5196 GCA_964468025.1 uncultured Muribaculaceae bacterium
ATTTTTCCTAATTATTGTTTTTTTATCTAGGGACATTTTCACTAATTATTCACAGTTATTTCAAATTTTATTGTATATTTATCTCTTTTAGTGTATCATAGAAAAAGGTGATGCTTATGAAAAAGATATCAAAATATAAAATAGATAAATCAATATTATTACCACTTATATTATTTATGATAGTAAGTATAATAACTTTATATGGTACAAATAGTATAATATCAGATTATATGGGAAATCTACCTTTAAAACAACTATCTTGGTATATAATTGGTTTTATACTCGCCTATATCGTTATGACAATCGGTAATACATTTATATACCGAATAGTTTGGTTTTTATACGCTATTGGTATAATAAGTTTAATCGGTTTATTTTTCTTTGGTGTCAATATAAATAATTCAACGTGTTGGTATGAAATTAAAGGAATTGGTACAATTCAACCTAGTGAATTTATGAAAATAATACTAATAATTACTAATGCTACTTTAATTGCTAAATTTAATGAAAATTTTCCCAATCCAACTGTACGTGAAGAGTTTTATTTTTTAATTAAAATTATGTTTGTTGTATTAGTACCTAGTATTTTAACATTCTTACAACCTGATACAGGAATTGTACTAATTTATTTATTAATTACAATAGTTATGCTTTTTGTATCAGGAATAAGATACAGATGGTTCGCAATTATATTTGGCGTTTTAGGGGCACTTGTTAGTATAGTTTTACTTATATATTTTATAAGTGAAGACTTATTTGTTAATATATTTGGTACAAGTTTCTTTCTTAGAGTAGATAGATTACTTGACTGGTCTAATCAAAGTGGTTATCAACTTGAAAACAGCTTAAGTTCTATGGGTTCTGCGGGATTGTTTGGCCATGGTCTTATGTCTAATCCAATATATTTTCCAGAAGCCCAAACGGACTTTGTATTTGCCTCATTCGCAAGTCACTTTGGATTTGTAGGATGTGTGCTATTATTATCACTTATCGCATTTTTTGATATAAGATTAATAATGCTTGCAATAAAAACAAATAGTTTAACTAATAAATATATAATTGCAGGAGTTATTGGAATGCTTATATACCAACAACTACAAAACATAGGTATGACATTTGGCTTAATGCCAATTACTGGAATTACCCTACCATTTATTAGTTATGGTGGTTCAAGTCTTCTAAGTTACATGCTTGCAATGGGAATCATATTTAATATATCAAACGAAAATATTAGATATACAAATAAATCAGGAATTTAGTCCTGATTTTTTTAAAGAAAAAAACAACTTATTCAGCTGCATTAACTTCAATAACTTCTTTTCCTTTGTAAAAGCCACATTCTTTACAAACTCTATGTGGTTTGATAACGGCTCCACATTTAGGACATTTTGTTGTAGTTTTTTCATTAATTTTATAATGTGTTTGACGCATACGTTTACTTGTTTTACTCATATGTCTTGCTGGTACTGCCATATTAAACACCTCCTATAATAAATCTTTTAATTTTGCTAAACTAGGATTTACCTTTGCATCATCGGCAACTAGTTCCCATCCATCACCTGATGTTATAACATCACTAAGATCGTCACTAACAACACGTATAGGAATTTCCATCAATATATTTTCCCATATTATTGGCAAAATATCAAGTGTTTTTTGATTGTTTTTGTAAATTTCTTTATTTTTATTAAAATAATCCGTTAAATTTTCACTTATTTCAAAAGAAAAATCATAATTTACAGGTTTTAAAGAAACCGCACAAGGTAAAACCATTATCCCTGATACCGATAAGTCTAAAATATAATCATCCATATCACTAGTAATATTACCTTTTATAGAAACATTATTTAACTCTATAATATCGGTATTTTTAAGTTCTTCTTTACTAAATGAATATGCTTCATCTATTTTAGCATTCTCTAAGACATCAACTATCAAAATAATCACCTCGCATTTACATTATACATAATACACAAAAAAAAATCAAATGTTAAAAACTTGGTTCAATATAAAATACCACATATAAAGGAAATGGCTTAATATTTTACTAATTAAATCAACACATTTGCATCTTTTTAGTGCATAAACACCACTTTACAACATTTTAAAACTATGGTAATATAAACAAAAAAAGGAGAATGTATATGAAAAGCGTAGGTATTATTTGTGAATACAACCCATTTCATAATGGACATATTTATCATATAAGTAAGATAAAAGAAATGTATCCTGATTATACAATTACACTAATAATGAGCGGAAATTATACACAAAGAGGTGAGATTAGCTTAATAGACAAATATGATAAAACAAAAATCGCCTTAAATTATGTGGATTTAGTAGTTGAATTACCTTTTGTATTTAGTAGCCAATCAGCCGATATATTTGCAAGTGGTGCATCTTTAATACTTAAAAAATTAAAAGTAGATGCTTTTGTATTTGGCTGTGAAAGCAATTTATCTGATTTAATAAAAGTCGTAAATGTTCAAAATACAAAAAAATATGATATACTTACAAAAAAATATTTAAGTATGGGCTATAACTACCCCACTAGTACTTCAAAAGCTGTATATGACCTATCTAACATTAAGATAAATAAGCCTAATGATTTGCTTGGTATAAGTTATATAAAAAATTTAAATAATTATATAGAGATAAAAACAATAAAAAGAACAAATGACTTTCATAACAGTAATTTAAATAGCAATATAATAAGTGCCTCTACTATTAGGAAACTTTTAAAAGAAAAAAAGGACATAAAAAAATATGTCCCAAAAGAAACACTTAAATACTCACGCAATATAAAATTTACCGAAGACTTTTTTCCTTTATTGAAATATAAAATAATAAGTGAAATAAACAATTTATCTATTTACCAAACAGTAGATGAGGGAATTGAAAATAGAATTAAAAAATATATTTATAATGCAAATTCTTATAATGAACTTATAGAAAAAATTAAAACAAAAAGATATACTTACAATAAAATAAAAAGAATGTTTATACATATATTATGTGGTTTTACAAAAGAAGATGCGAAAAAATTTAAAAATATAGAATACATAAAAATACTTGGTTTTAATAATAAGGGAAGGAAATACTTAAATAGTATAAAAAAAGAAGTAGATATTCCTATTGTTGTTAAATATTATAAAAATGAGTGTTTTGACTTTGAAATTAAGGCTGATATGATATATCATATAAATGATAAAAACAAAGAAAATGAATACGCTAGAAAACCTATTTTTGACAGTTCGGACAGTAATACGTTCCACGGGTAGATACAGTAATTTTTTCTATATTACTTTTACATACTGGGCATATTTTCTTAGTATGAACAAAAAGTTCATCTTGATAACTTCCATGCATACCATTTGAAGAATAACTTTTTACCGTAGTACCACCTTTTTTTATAGCTTCTTTTAATACTTGTTTTGTATATTTTATAATATCAGATAAATTGTCATCAGTAAGTTCACTTGCCTTTTTTAAAGGATTTATCTTACTTAAAAACAATATTTCATCAGCATATATGTTCCCAATACCAACGATTATACTTTGATCTAAAAGCTCAGTTTTAATAGGCTTTTTTTTGAATTTACCTTTTAGATAACTAACTGTCAAATTATCGGCAAAAGGTTCAAGGCCAAGTTTATTTAAAGGTTTAACATCATATACTTTGTTTTTATCTATCAAATACATTTTCCCAAATTTTCTAGTATCGTGATATCTAAGTGTAGTATCATCAGAAAACGTAAATATAACATGTTCATGCTTATTTCTTATATCACATTTATTTTTAATAAAATACTTGCCTTCCATTCTTAAATGTGAAAGCAAAAAATAATCATCAAGTTCAAACATTAACCACTTTCCACGTCTTAATATATTGTTTATGGTTTGATTTTTTATTTTATCAGTAAATTCTAATACACTGGGATAAACAATTATATTATTCCAATAAACATCCATAAGGACTATTTTTTTATAAAGTACTTGTTTTTTTAAATCATTTTTAACTGTTTCTACTTCTGGAAGTTCAGGCATCTATACACACCACTTTCTTTTTTTCATCTATTATACTGTTAATACTATTTGAAATACTATCATTTACTTTTGATAAGTAAATAGTAATGTCAAGTTTACCTTTATTTACATTTAAATAATTTGTTAAACATTTACCCATATTTATAAATGATGATGTACTATATTTTTTAAAAATTTTTTCTATAATCGGAAAATGCGTACACCCCATAATTACATTATAACCATCTACTTTTTGAACATATTCTTTTATAATGTTTTCATCTATTATACTATTTTCTATCATAGGAACTAATTTAGGACATTTTAATGTTTTTATATTTTTAATATTACTTTGAAAGTAACCACTTTCTATTGTTTTTGAAGTAGCGAGTAGTGCAAGATTATTTATATTATTTTCTTTAATATACCTTACAGTAGGTGTTAAAATGTCTATAATAGTTATATTATACTTATTTTTTATATATTCATACAAGTTAGAACTAATTGTTCCGCAGGCTATAATAATCATATCTACTTTTTTAGATAATAAAAAATTTATTGATTTATTTGTTAAAGCTTTAAGTTCATTTATACTTTTATCACCATAAGGAGCATTTTTACAATCTCCAAAGTAAATATATTTGTTAGGATATTTTTTTATAAGTTCCCTTAAAACTGTAAGTCCACCAATACCAGAATCAAAAACACCTATTGTCATACTTCTCACCCTACTAAATTATATAGTTTTTTAACTTCTTTAATATTAAGACTTCTGTATTTTCCAGGTGTAAGTCCATTTAAGTTTAAAAAGGCAAATTCTTCTCTTTTTAATTTTACAACATTGTATCCTAACACATCAAACATTTTTTTGACTTGATGATTTCTTCCCTCGTGAATAGTTAGTTTTACTAATGAAAAGTTATTTTTTTTGTCTATTTTAAGTATTTTTATCCGAGCTGGAGCAGTTTTTTTACCATCTATTGAAACACCTTTTTCTAGTTTTTTTATTTCACTTGGTATTACTGCCTCATCTATTTTTGCAACATACACTTTATTTATCATACTACTTGGATGAATTAGTTTATTAGTAAGATTCCCATCATTTGTTAAAAGCAAAATCCCACTAGTATCATAATCAAGTCTACCAACTGGGTATAATCTATTTTTAGT
>CAYXTH010000075.1:0-4928 GCA_964468025.1 uncultured Muribaculaceae bacterium
AATCATACCCATTAAATCGCCCATATCTAAAATACGACTTGCCATTCTTTCAGGATGAAATTGTTCAAGACCATCCATTTTTTCACTAACACCAATAAATTTAATTGGTATATTAGTTAAGTGTCTAATAGATAAAGCTGCGCCACCTTTGGTATCACCATCTAATTTTGTTAAAACAGCACCTGTTATTGGTAATCTCTCATTAAAACCAGTAATAACATTAACAGCATCTTGCCCGGTCATACTATCAACTACTAATAATATTTCATTAGGCTTTACTTCCTTATTTATTTCTTCAAGTTCATTCATCAATTCTTCATCAACGTGAAGACGACCCGCAGTATCTATAATAACATAATTATACCCTTTTTCCTTAGCGTATTCTATGGCATTTTTAGATATTTCCACAGGATTTTTCTTACCCTCACTATAAACTTCAATATTTAACTCTTTTCCAAGTTGCTTTAACTGATCAATTGCCGCAGGACGATAAACATCACAAGCCACCAAAAGAGGTTTTAAACCATATTTTTTACGAACAAGGCGCGCAAGTTTACCAGCAGTAGTTGTTTTACCACTACCTTGAAGACCACACATCATTAAAACAGTCATTGGTTTTACCACAATAAGTGGCTCTTCTTCTTCACCAAGTAAAGATACAAGTTCATCTTTAACTATTTTTACAAACACTTCACCTGGTTTTAAACTTTTTTTAACTTCTTCTCCAAGGGCTTTTTCCTTTACATTGTTTATAAATTCTTTAACAACTTTATAGTTAACATCAGCCTCTAAAAGAGCAAGCCTAATTTCCCTTGTTACTTCGCCAATGTTATCCTCCGTAATTTTACCATAACCTTTTATTTTATTTAAGGCATTTTGTAATCTATCTCCTAAATTTTCAAACATTTATAATCACCTAATTCATTATATAATAAAAGACTACCTTTTTCAAGGCACCTAATATATTTTAAAATATTCATTTGTATATGGTTTCCAAGTCTTATCATAATAATCATATTTATTACAAAACAATATTTGATGTTCATTTCTGAAAAAAATAAGTTCCTTATCTTTTAATTCTTTATTCTTAGGTTCATTAAATAATTTCCAGTTATAAAAGTTAATCCTAGTAAAAAACTCATTTTGAAGCCAAGGCTCATTTTCATTTGGCATAAACTTTTTTATTTCACTTAATGCTTTTTTATCATTTACTTTATCACTATGAGTTATTATATAACCAATTTCATCATCAAGAAAAATTAGTTCACTTGTACATAAGGTATCTTTTGTAGGACCATCTTCACTATAAAAAGCACTGTATTCTTCCTTAGGTTTAGGAAATTTTGATTTAAATGGTTCATTTAAAAAATATTTTTGATAAATAAAAGGTATATCTAATTTATAATTATTCTTTTGAATTATATCAATTTCATAATCTATAATAGCCGTACTTAGTTTTTCACCAAAACCACAAAAAAGTAACCTTTCAAATAATTCTTTATAGTATTTATCAGTGTTTTCTTTATCATTTATTTTTAAATAAACAAGTTCACTAAATAATAATTTTTTTAAATCATATTTCATATTACCAGCCCTTTCTAAATTTTTTATATTTTTTTTTATCTTCATCAGTCATATTCGCACCACGATAACCAGTTTGACCCCTATTTCTATCATACCAAATATGCTCATTTTCTTCATATTTGCTCGTATCCTTAAAATACTTAGAATTGTCTTGTCTTATAGTTCCATCAGCATTTTTTGTAGACCAAGAAACACCAGTTGCATCTTTTTTTCCTGACATAAAAAAAATTCCTTCGAATTCATTATATAATAAAAGACTACCTTTTTCAAGGCAGACTTATTATATTCCCCTTTTTCTTAAAAATGAAGGGATTGCTGAATCATCATTATCTAAAATTGAATTTAGGCTATCATCAGCATTATCTAAATCTTTTTTGTCATCATCAAATCCAGTAGCAATTACAGTAACAATAATTTCATCAGTAAAGTTTTCATTTATAACTGCTCCAAAGATAGTATTTAAATCATTACCAGCAGCATTTCTAATTGTTTCGGCAGCTTCTTCTACTTCAAATAAAGTAAGGTTTGGTCCGCCAGTTACGTTGATAATAGCATCAGTTGCTCCATCAATACTTGTTTCTAATAACGGACTTAATACTGCTTGATTAGCAGCTTCAACCGCTCTATCCTCACCAACACCTGCACCAATACCAATTAAGGCACTACCACGTTTTTGCATAACTGCTTTTACATCGGCAAAGTCTAGGTTAATAAGACCCGCAACTGCAATTAAATCTGATATTGACTGAACTCCTCTTCTAAGAACATTGTCAACTTCTTTAAATGAATCTAAAAGTGGTGTTGATTTATCAATAATTTCTCTCAAACGATCATTTGGTACAACAATTAAAGTATCTACGTGTTTTTTTAATTCCTCAATACCATCTAGGGCTTGTTGCATTCTTTTTTTACCTTCAAATGAGAATGGTTTTGTTACTATACCAACAGTTAAAGCACCTTTACTTTGAGCAATATCAGCAACTACTGGAGCAGCACCTGTTCCAGTTCCACCACCCATGCCACAAGTAATAAATACCATGTCAGTATCTTTTACGGCTTCTTCTAATTCATTTTTAGATTCAAGTGCAGCCTCTTTACCGATTTTAGGATCGGCACCAGCACCAAGACCATTTGTAAGTTCCCCACCTATTTGTATTTTTGTTTCCGCAAGTGAATTATTTAATACTTGTAAATCAGTATTAGCAACTATAAATTCAACTCCTTGAACCCCTGATTCTATCATTCTATTAACGGCATTTCCACCACCGCCACCAATTCCTACTACTTTAATTCTCGCTAATTGATCCATTTCT
The DNA here is from genome assembly GCA_964468025.1 of uncultured Muribaculaceae bacterium. Taxonomy (GTDB): domain Bacteria; phylum Bacillota_I; class Bacilli_A; order RF39; family UBA660; genus Coprosoma. The sequence goes on from CAYXTH010000075.1 coordinate 2,898, forward strand.
AATCCAAACATTTTTAATTCCTCCTATTCGCCGAAAAAGTAACCAAATACTTTATCGATCATTGTATCTTTTTCATTTTTCACCATATCTGGCTCTTTTAAAATTTCCATATCATTTCGGCTAACCATTGTATAATCTCGTCCCTTTAATTTTAGTGTTTCGATAAAATACATAATATTTCCGATAGCTGTACTATATTTGTTATTGCGTGCCCCTATCAATTTAATTTGACCAATGCTGACATTTCTTATAAACACTTTTTGAACTAGATATTCAATGTCTTCTAAATTACTAACTCCACCTGTAATAATTATATACCCTAAAAGTTTATTAGTCAAACTATTTATTTCTTCTTTTACATTTTCAAGGATTTCTTCTAATTTAGAATTTACTATTTTAGAAACATCCGGTTGAATAATTTTGAGTTTTTTCTTTTCAAAATTATGTACTTCATATACGTTATTAACATCAGCGTTTTTGTAGTATGCAAGTGCAAATTTTTCCTTTATTTTTTTAGCTTCATCCATACTTACTTTATAAGTATAAGCAATTTCTTTATCAATATCAATACCACCAACATTTATAACTTTTGCAAGTAGTGGTACACCCTTATTATATAAACTAATAGTTGTTGTTTGTGCACCTATATTTACCATTATACCAGCATTTGATAATATTTTATCATTTTTAAATGAATAAACATCTCCAATACTACTTGTAGAAATATCAACAATTTCAATACCTAAGTTTTCTAGTATGCTTACAACAGAATATACATTTTTTTTAGGGCTTGTAACCATTATTGCTCTTGCTTCTAAATTTGAAGCCCTCTTACCTTTTGGATCTTTTAACACAGTACTACCATCAAGAACAAAATTCATTGGTACTACATTGACAAATTCTCTATCAGGTAAAATTTCTTTTTTAATACCCATTTTAAAAGTATCAACTATATTTTTATTAGTTACAACTTCATCTACTTTCGTACTTCCATTTATAACTGTGTAATCTGCAAAATAACTAGGTACTGAAGCAATTACTTTATTTATACGGATTCCAAGCATTTGCTCAGTTTCGTCAAAAGCATTTTTTATACACTCACTTGCAAGACGAGGATTTACAATCAAACCTCTTTTAATGCCTTTTGCAGGTGTATTTACCGCAGATAATAAATTTAAGTGATTGTTATTGTAACTACAAACAACAAGCTTAATTGTATCACTGCCGATATCGATGCTTGAGTAAATATGCTCCATACCATCATCTCCTACAGTCTATAAACAATTATACTATATTTTTTTGTAAATGAAAAGTAAATGCATAAAAAAAAATTCAAAAACCGACATTTTTCTTCTAAAAAGGCCTTTATGGCTCTTTAAAAAAATTATCCATAGGTTGCCCTAAAACAATAGATATTCTATATAACGTTTCAAGTGAACAACCAAGTTCTCCCTTTTTAAATTCTAATCTGCGCATAAAATCGTAAGATCTTTCAATATCAACTGCAAGTTGTTCTTGTGTAAGTCCTGCCTCTTTTCTGTATTTTCTTATATTTGCAGATATTTTTCTTTTGTAATCGTCATCAAAATCAAAATTACGTTTAAACGCTGTCACATAAATCACCCACTAATATAATGGCATTTTTAAACAAAAAAATCCGGTAACAAGAAGTTACCGCTAAATTTATAGTATATTTTTATTGAAATTAAGTAAAATTTAGTATATAATTTTGTTATGCCGCAATAGTATAAAGGTATTACGAGGCCATGGTAAGGCTTTAATCGGCGTTCAATTCTCCGTTGCGGCACCAGATTGATTGTAACTCGAACTACTTGTTTCAGTTCGAGTTTATTTATGTTTTATTAAAATACTAGCAAAAGTAAAACTCGGATAAACACTTGACAAAGTCCGAGTTTTACATTACAATGATATTGGTGAGTAAAATGATATATAAATATAGTGAATTATTAAAAAAAAGAATTTATACTAGTGATGCAGATATTAAAAAAGCAATTACTAATAGTAAATTGT
>CAYXTH010000076.1:0-4865 GCA_964468025.1 uncultured Muribaculaceae bacterium
TCTTCTTTGTTTTCTATTCATTACTACAGACCACCTTTATCATGTAGTAATTATATCAAAAATTTATTGCGAAGAAAATTCACTCTTTTTTACTGACATTTTAATACTTTCATGTTATACACATATTAGTTAGTACTTTATTACTACCTATTATAAAGAAAAACAAAAATTGTCCAATGTAAGTCTTTATAATTTTGCCCTTGTTTCTCAAGGATTTTTGTATATTTGAAATTAATCAGGTACAAATTAGGTACATATTTTTTGTATTTTTGAAATATTGCACAAAAAAAGAAACTGATAACTCAATTTCTAACTTTTATATGAACTTCCCTAAGTTGTTTCTCCGTAACATCACCAGGAGCCCCCATAAGTAAATCTTCTGCCGAACTATTCATTGGAAATGGAATAATTTCTCTAATATTAGGTTCATCTTTTAAAAGCATAATCATTCTATCAACACCAGGGGCAATACCAGCATGTGGTGGTGCACCATATTTAAATGCGGTATAAAGTGCCTTAAACCTTTCTTCAAGTTCTTCTTTACTATACCCAGCAATAGAAAACGCCTTTTCCATAATATTGACATCGTGGTTACGAACAGCACCAGAAGATAACTCAATACCATTACAAACAATATCATATTGATAAGCAAGTACATCTTCTACTTTTTGATTTAATAATGCCTCCATACCACCTTGTGGCATACTAAACGGATTATGAGTAAATATATATTTTTTCTCTTCTGGGCTATACTCATACATTGGAAAATCTACTATAAAACAAAATTCAAACTTATCATTATCTATAAGGTTTAATTTTTTACCAAGTTCAGTTCTAATTTGCCCAGCATATAAAGCAGCAGCATTTTCTTTCTTATTAGCAATAAAGAATAATACATCTCCTACTTTTAAATTTGCTTTATCAGTAAGAGCCTTTCTCTCCGTGTCAGTTAAAAATTTATCAATAGGTCCTTTAAATCCATCTTCAAGTACACTAATATAACCAATACCAGGCATACCAATAGAAGAAGCAAAAGCAACTAATTCATTAAACCAAGAATTAGGTTTATTTGCAATATTATCTACCTTAATACCACGAACAATAGAACCGTTAAAAGGTTTAAATGTAGTATTTTTAAATTCATCAGTTAAATCAATAATTTCAAGGGGATTTCTTAAATCAGGCTTATCAGTACCATATTTAAGCATAGATTCTTTAAAAGTAATTCTTCTAAATGGCTTATCACTTACCTTTTTATCAGAAAATTTAGTAAAAGTATCATACATAACATCCTCAGCAATTTCATAAACATCTTCTGCAGTAGCGTATGCCATCTCAAAATCTAATTGATAAAACTCCCCAGGAGAACGATCCGCTCTAGCATCTTCATCCCTAAAACAAGGTGCAATTTGATAATACTTATCAAAACCACCTACCATTAAAAGTTGTTTGAATTGTTGTGGTGCTTGTGGAAGAGCATAAAACTTACCCTTATACTTTCTAGATGGAACAATATAATCCCTAGCCCCTTCCGGAGAAGAAGCCGTTAAAATAGGCGTTTGAATTTCAGTAAATCCAAGAGAATCCATTTTATTTCTTAAAAACTTAATAACTTCACTTCTAAACTTAATATTCTCATGTACCTTGCTATTTCTTAAATCCAAATAACGGTATTTTAATCTTATATCCTCACTTACCTTAGTAGATGTAATTACTTCAAAAGGAAGTTCATTATTTGACTTACCCAAAACATCTAAACTACTAATTAAAATTTCAACCGTACCAGACTTAATTTTTGGGTTAAAATTTTCTTCATCACGCATTCTAACAACACCACTTACTGATATTGTAGATTCTTTTGTAAGAGAAGCAAAAATGCTGTCATCGTTACTAACAACTTGAACAATACCTGTTTCATCACGTAAATCAACAAAAATAACCCCGCCATGATCTCTTATATTAGCAACCCATCCAGCTACCTTTACTTCTTTTCCAATAACATCCTCACATATATCACCAGGATAAATATTTCTGTATATATTTGCTTTCATATTGTCACCTCTTTTCAATTTCACTACCCATAATTTCACGAGCAAGTGTTGGATTAGCCTTTCCCCCTGTTTTTTTCATAACTTGTCCAACTAAATAGTTTACCATATTAGTTTTACCATTTTTATATTGCTCTATTATATTAAGATTTTCATCTAATACATCATTTACTATTTTTAATATTTCTGATGTATCAGTAATTTGCTTTAATCCCTTTTCACTCACAATATCTTTTGGCGATTTACCTGTTTCAAACATTTCAGTAAATACACCTTTAGCTTGCTGAGAAGATATTTCTTTGTCTTCTACCATTTTAATAAGACCTGCTAAATGATTAGGTGTTATTTTAGCACTCTTAATACTAATTTCATTTTTATTTAAAGTACCAAGGAGATTAGTTGTAATCCAGTTTGATGCCAATTTAGCGTCCGAACCTAATTTAATAGTTTCTTCAAAAAAGTCAGACACATCTTTATCTTTAACTAAAATAGTCGCATCATATTCAGTAAGACCATATACATTTATATATGTGTTTTTTCTTTCACTACTAAGGCGTGGAATATTTTTTCTAATTTCATCAAGCCAAACATTAGACACTTTAAATTTTGGAATATTTGGCTCTACAAAATACTTATAATCAATTGCGTCTACTTTACCACGCATAAATATAGTTGAGGCACTATCTTCATCCCATCTACGAGTTTGCTGGGGCATTTCATCATATGTACCATCTTCTTTTTTAGATATTTGCCTTTCTATTTCATAATTTATGGCATCTCTTACACCACCAAATGAGTTAACATTTTTAATTTCAATTTTAGTTCCCCAGTTATTAGGATCATTTACATCTTTTTCTTTTTCCATAATAGACACGTTAACATCGCATCTAATTTGCCCTTTTTTACTATCAGCTTCACTAATACCAGCATACTGATAAATACTTCTCATAGTTTCTAAAAAGGCAACTGCTTCATCAGCGGAGTGTAAATCAGGCTCAGTAACAAGTTCTAAAAGTGGAACTCCAGCTCTATTATAGTTAATTCTAGACCCCCCTGGAAGATGGTCTGATGATGCCGCGTCTTCTTCTAAATGTAAATTATTTATTCTAACTGTTTTTATCTTCCCATTACATTCAAAATCAAGATGTCCATAAATACCTACTGGTGCAGGTTTAGTTTCCTGCGTAATTTGAAAACCTTTTGGAAGATCAGGATAATAATAATTTTTTCTTTCAAAATAAATATATTCTGGTTGTTTACAATCTAATATCATACTAGCCATTAAAGCCATTTCAATAGCCTTTTTATTAACAACTGGAAGAGTACCAGGAAATGCCATATCAACAGGTCTTATATTACTATTTGGAATATCACTAAAAGAGTTTCTAGCAGGTGAAAATACTTTTGTATTAGTTTCACTAATTTCACAGTGCATTTCAAGACCAATTAGTACATTATAATTCATTATTAACTCCTCCTATCTGCCCTTTATAATTCATACTACTCTCTAAGGCATAAGCAATATTTAATACATTTTCATCATCATAACAATTACCAGTAATATTTACTCCAACTGGAAGATTATTTACAAAGCCGTTTGGAATAGTAATTGAAGGAAAACCACCATAGTTTCCTATTTGTAAATGTTCTTCTAAGGCCTCTTGATTTTTATCTAAAATATCTTTTGAACCATCTAATTTTTTTGCAGGCCCACTACCTACTGGAAGTATTACAGCATCATATTTTTCAAATAATTCTTTCCATTTATCAACTAAAAGTCTTCTGACTCTTTGAGCATTATGAAAATATTTATCTTTATTTTCAGCTTGAAGAACATATGAACCTATTACAAATCTTCTTTTAATAAGTGGTGAAAAACCTTTTGTCCTATAATTTTTCATAGACTCACTCCAAGTTTCACCCGTACTTCTTGGGCCAAATATAAATCCTGTTAAATTTGACATATTAGATGTTGCTTCCGCACAAGATATTACAACATATACTGACGCTGAGGCATTTAATAATGTACTATCAACACTTTCTTCTTTAACATCCATACCAAGACTTTTGCATTTTTCTATTGTAGCCATAAAGTTTTTTAAATGTTCTTTTAATTCATCATTTTTATTTTCATACATATTTATGTCGCATAATTCTTTGATGTAACATAGTTTTTTACCTTTTACATTTCCATTTAATGATTTATATAGATTTACATTTGTACTATCCCAAGTTGTCATATCATTTTCATCGATACCTTTCATTGCATCAGTTACAATGGCAGCATCTTTTACACTTCTAGTTAAAACTCCACAGTGGTCTAAACTACTAGCAAATGGAAATAGTCCATATCTTGAAATCATACCATAGGTTGGTTTATAACCAACAATACCACAGTAAGCGGCAGGCTTTCTTATAGAATCTCCGGTATCACTACCAGTAGCGTATGGATAAACTCCGGCAGCAACGGCAGCCGCACTACCTGCAGAAGATCCGGCACACATTCTTGATGTATCCCAAGGATTTTTAACAATTCCGGTATGTCCTGTTGTACCCGTACCTCCCATACCAAACTCATCTAACACTGTTTTATTCACTGCGATGGCACCATGCTTTTCTAAGTTTTTAATTGCAGTAGCAGTAAAAAATGGTACATAGTCTTTTAAGGTGTTTGATGATCCAGTACTTAAAATTCCTTTTGTACTATAATTATCTTTTATACCATATGGAATTCCTGAAAGAAGATCGTCTGTTACCTCGCTTGGTGTAGCATTATCCATAATAGTTACAAATGCATTATACTTTTCTTGCACGCTG
>CAYXTH010000077.1:0-4663 GCA_964468025.1 uncultured Muribaculaceae bacterium
TCACTAATTATTTAAAATCTAAATTAGGGACATTTTTACTAATTATTCATATAAATATACAATAAAATTTGAAATAACTATACAAAAAATTATAAAAATATAGTATAATTATTTTGGGTGATATAATGATTTGGCAATATATAATTATAATTGTAATACTTGTAGTAATTGCTTTTGCGATTATGAAATCAAAGAAAAAAGATTTTAAAATGGATGCGAATAAATTAGTTGCATCTCTTGGTGGGAAAGCAAATATTATAAATTATGAAGTAAATTCTTCAAGATTCATTGTTAATCTTCATAATATTGATTTAGTTGATAAAGAAGCCATTCAAAAAATGGGTGCACAAGGTATTGTGGAAATTGATAACCAATTAAAAATTATTTTTGGAGAAGAAGCAAAACAATTAAAAAAACAAATTGATGAATTAAAGTAGAAAAAACTGCTTTTTTTTCATATGTTTTTTCTTTTTCGACATTATTCGACATGACAAATATTGTAAAATATTTTTGGTGATAGAAGATGGATATTGTAAATTTAATTTTAACTAATTTAATGCACGTTACTTTTCCTATTGTAATTTATTTATTATACGTGTGCTACAAAAAAAATTATAACAAGGAGGAAAATGATTTAGCAATTGTAGTTGCAATTATTTCTATTTTATATATTGTATTTAAGTATAATAAAACAATATTTGATGGAGTCCCATTTATTGTTATAAATATTGCTCTTATAATGGCTTTTTATAGAAAATCTAATTTAGGTATAATACTCGCAAGTGTGGGCTGTGTTATTTATTATTATACTTTTTATAATGAATTTTTATTTGTTTTTATAATATTATATGGCCTTTATTATTTAATATATTTAAAAGAAAAAAACTTATATAAACTTAATTTAATTATTACTATTGTTCATTCAGCTACAATTATTATTTTAACTTTTATTAAGTTTAACAAAAGTTATTTTATATATGCTTATGAAGTTATTTTTGTTAGTTTTATCGCATTTTTAATTATTACCTTAATGATTTATGTCAGTAATATGGCGAAAAAAGTATTAAAACTTTTTCTAATTGATAAAGAACTTACACATGAGAAACAAATTAAAAATAGTTTATTTCAAATTACACATGAAATTAAAAACCCAATTGCGGTATGTAAAGGTTATTTAGATATGTTTGATGTCAATAATAAAGAACACGCTAAAAAATATATTCCTATTATTAAAGAAGAAATATCAAGAACTTTATATTTACTTGAAGATTTTCTTGCAATGAATAAAATTAAAATTCAAAAAGATATAGTTGATGTTAATTTACTTTTAGAAGATGTTAGTAGGCATTTTACTCCTATTTTTAAGGAAAAGAAAATTACTTTTAAAAGTAATATAGATGATGATGAAATATATATAAATGGCGATTATAATAGGCTTGTACAGGTGTTTTTAAATTTATTTAAAAATAGTATAGAAGCAGTTAATAAAAAAGGGAAAATTGATTTATCTATAACAAGATGTAAAAAGAATGTAGTTATTAAAATAAAAGATAATGGATGTGGTATTTCAAAAGAGGATATTGCTCATATAAAAGAGGCTTTTTATACAACAAAAGTACGTGGTACTGGCCTTGGTGTATCTTTATCAAATGAAATTATTTCCACGCACGGTGGCATGCTTGAATATGAATCCGTAGAATGAGAATATACATTAGTTACTGTAACTATTCCTATATATGAACTTTAAGTTACTAAAAAAGTAGGGGATTAGCCTACTTCTGGATAGTAACTTTTTTCATACATATGATTTGTTTTATCTAAATTTAATAATTTTTCAGTATCTACTAAGAAAAATTTATGTAAAAGTAAATTTGAACCATCAGTAGTTACTGGGTCATCCCAAGTTAAATCTAAATGAAGCCATTGATTATTTATATACACTAAATTCCATATATGGTTTTTATTCGCAATTTTATAGTTTGGTATATTAAGTTCATCTAAGTATATTTTCATCGCATCACTATAACCACTACACAATGATTTACCTTCTAAAAGTGGGCCATTTGCTTTATGGGAATTGTATACATTATTAGTAGTATTTCCTTTCTCTATATTGGCAGCTCTTTCTTCGTCATATGAAGAATTGTTTATTAAATAATCGTGATATGCTTTTATTTTTTCTTCATTTGTCATTGTATCTTTTATATTAGCTTTTATTTTTTCTATTTTTGCATTTATTTTTTTAATATCTTCACTACTATAAAGTTTTTCTATTTTTATAGTTACTTTTCCATATGAGTTAGTTGTTACATATAGTTTTTCATAACTGTTGTATGGACTTACCATATTATTTATTACTGAAAGTAATGTTTGATTTTGGGAAACAGTCACTAAATCATCTGTACAAGTTTTGTATTTACTATCACAGTAAAAAGTAAATTCTTCTAAACCATCATTTAATACTGTATAAATTACATTTAAAATTCCTTGTTTATTTTTTACATGAAATTCTTCTGTATTTTGTACAAGTTTAAATGAATAATCTTTTTTATATTCGTTTGCATTCGGGGTATCTACTTTGATATAATTTGAAATATTTTTTAATACAAAGTTAACAGTTTGCTCTCTATATATAAAGAACAATACAAGTACGGAAAGTAAAATAATTGTTGAAATCCAACTAAATGTTTTTTTCATAGCATCACCTGTTTACCATTCTATCAAATTTTGAGGTAAATGTCTTTATATTTTTTAAAATAATTTTTAATTTTATAAAAGTGTGATTTAATAGTAAAAAGGGCAGTGGTGGATATACAATGGTGGAAATAAAAAAAGTCTTGGGTTCCAAGGCTTTTTAGTTTAATGCGTTTACTTTTTTAGTTAATCTTGATTTTTTGCGGGCTGCTGTGTTTTTAGCCACTACCTTCGCACCGGCAGCTTTATCAATACGCTTGATAGCTGTTTTTAAATTTTCTTTTGCTCCAGCTTTATCTTTATTAGTAATACTTCTTTCAACATTTTTGCACGCAGTTTTCATACTTGCAGTGTAGGCGTTATTACGAGCTTCTTTTTTAACATTTACTAATACTCTTTTTTTAGCGTTTTTCATATTGGCCATAATTTTCACCTCCCAGCCATCCAGTACATATATTTTAACAAAAAATTTAATAAAATGCAAATAAAAATGGTACTTTTAGGGGAAAATAATTTATAGGTGATAAAAATGGGACATAAAATTGATATGAATGATTATGGTGTACATACTGATTTAGCAATTGAACTTGTTGATAAATATAAGGAAAAGCCCTTTTTTGATAATATTAAAGTTACTAATATAAAACTTTCTAAGGAAGATGGTTTAAAAATAAATAAAAAACAGGGAACTTATATTACTATTGAATTTGATGATGTAACTGATAGTGAAAATAAAAAAAATGTTAAAAAAATTTTTGTTAAAGAATTAAAAAAACTAATAAAATTTATAAATGATGATAGTTTAATTTTAGTTATTGGTCTTGGCAATAGAAAATCAACTCCAGATTCATTAGGACCTTTGGTAGTTGATGAAACTTTGGTTACAAATCATTTAGCGTTATATGGTGATATGGAAGATGGCTTTAAAAGAGTATGTGCATTATCCCCTGGAGTAATGGGAGAAACAGGTATTGAAACAAGCGATTTAATTTTAAACTTAGTTAATTTTTTAAAACCGTGTTTAGTTATTGTAGTAGACGCACTTGCGACCGGATCAGTTGAAAGATTAAATAAAACTATTCAAATGACTGATGCCGGAATAAGCCCAGGCAGTGGAATAGGCAATAAAAGAAAAGAAATAAGCCAGGACACTTTAAATGTACCGGTTATTTCTATTGGAGTTCCTACAGTTGTTGATGCATCGTCTATTGTCAGTGATACAATAAACTATATGTATAAACACTTTGCGTATTCAAAGGAAAATATAAATAATCCAGTAAATAAACTTAAAACAAATGTTAATTATTTGAATAAGAATGTTACTATAAAAGATGATGATAAGAAAAATTTATTTGGTATAGTAGGAACTTTAAATAATGATGATATTAAAAAACTAATTTTTGAAGTTTTAAATCCAATTGGTTACAATTTAATGGTAACCCCAAAAGAAGAAGATTTTGTTATTGAAATACTATCTAATATCATAAGTAGTGGCATAAATGAATCACTTCATAAAAAAGCACAGTAATTAACTAATTGACAACCTCTTATAAATAAACTATAATTTATAATAGGTGGTAAAATGAAAAAGGGATTTACATTAGTAGAATTGTTAACTGTTATAGTAATACTTGGTGTTATTGCGGCTATTGTTGTGCCTAAAATAGTTGATACAATAAACAAGTCAAAAGTAAAATCTTGCCATGAACAAGTAAATATGATAGAAAGCGCGGCTAAAAGATGGGGGACTGAAAATACTTTTAATATTGATAAAGATACTGTACAGGTAAGTGAATTACAAGAACAAGGTTATTTAACAAAAGATGATATCATAAATCCCCTTACAAATGAAAATATGAAAGACAATGAAATAACAATTACTTATAATAAAGACACAAAACAATACAAATATACAATGGGAAATGTATGTGTGTCAATAGTTTTTGAAAATGTCTTAAAATAATTTAAA
>CAYXTH010000078.1:0-4620 GCA_964468025.1 uncultured Muribaculaceae bacterium
GACGAAATGCTTAAAAGAATAAATGCAAGAATCGCACAGCTTGATGATGAAATAAAAGAAGAAACAAGAAAGAAAGCAAAAGATACAATTGTTAAAGAGGAAATAAAAAATAAGCCTATTAAGGAAGATAAAAAAACTGTAGAGAAAAAAGAAGTTATGAAAAAAACTACAAAACCTATTGATAAAGAAGACTTTGCGGCTAAAATAACCGCAAAAGTAAATGCTTCTAAAAAGTCAGAAATTAAGAAAGAATCAAAGACTAATATTGTTTCAAAACCAAAAAATATAGAGAAACATACTTCGAACAGTAAGTCAAATGTTGAAGTAAATAAACCTAATAATTATGTTACTGATGATCAATTTTTTGATGATTTCTTTAATGACGATGATGATTATTATTAAAATGTTATTACTAACTACTACTTATGTGGTAGTTAATTTTTTTAAAAAAGGCTCTTATTATTTATCATCTGATAAAAAGTTCATAATATATGTTGAAAGGGTGGTAAATAATGAATATAACTGTTTCTGAGTTACTTGCTTTAAAAAATCCTAATATTATAGATATAAGAGATAATGCACAATATAATATGGGACATATAAAAGGAGCTAAAAATATAGCTGGGGTCCTACTTTTAAATAATCCAAGTAAACATTTAAATAAAAATGATACATACTATATATATTGTAATTATGGTTCTACATCTTCTAGTTTATGTATGACACTTAAAAGTAGAGGCTATAAAGTATTTAGTGTGCTAGGTGGTTATAATACTTATAAATCTATAAAATAACTATAAAACCTATAAAAAAGTATAGGTTTTTATAGTTAAATGTGTTAAAATTATATTATAAAGAAGGTGGGCAAATGAAAAGAAACAAATATGTAGACGATAACGGGGAAACAATAAATTATGGGTTTGAAAGTAAAAAACCAATACTTACTATATTATTTGTAATAGGTACAGTTGTTCCTTTAATATTAGTTGGTTTTATTATATACACTGTAATTTGTAATAATTATTGTCATAATATATATAAAAAAATAGAAACTGCTAGTTATAATTATTTAAAAAATACTAAAAAATTACCTAAATATGCTGGTGATAATATTACTGTAAAAATGGATGACCTTTATTCTCATTCTTATTTGAATAAAGTAGATACAGCAGATAAAAAAGTAACTGGCAACGTAAAAGTTACAAAATATAAAAAAGAATACATATATACTTTAAATATAAATAATTGTGGTAAATGTTCTATAAAAACTAGATATGGTAAGTGGAGTAGTGAAACAAGTCTTTATAAAAACAAATGGATAGTAGATGTTATTCCATATTTCAATGTGTACGATAGACAGGTAGGTATGAGCCAGTGGTCAAGAATGTATGATGATGATGAACTTGAAAAAAAATCATCTAAATATAAAGTAAGGCTTCCAAAAGAAGAAGAACTTCCTGAAATACCAGAAGGTTCTAATATAATGGATGTAGAAACCGAGGAGGTTACATATTATAGATATAGTGATAAATCTTGGAAATGGTATGATATAGTTGGAGATTATTCGGACTTTTATTCCGAAAGACCAAATGGATTTACAAATAAAGATGAGGATACTTTAAAATATACTGAATATACTGATTATTCACTTGATTATCCCGAAGAATATGATTACCGTACAATAAAAAGTCAAACAGGTTATAAGTTTTATTATATAGATGACAGTGGTAAAAAAATATACGCAAATAGTGGAAAATATGCCATAGAAGAAGATGTTGATCAAAGTGTATATAACGAAAGAGATGATAAATCCGCAACTATGTATTCTTATAGTGATAAAACTTGGAGATGGTATAATGGTCAAAAAAGAAGTTACAGTTCTTATAAATCATTAAAACCTGATGGCTATAATTATAAAGATGAAGACTTATATTCATTAGATGACTTTTCTTCTTGGAATGTATATTCGTATTTAACCGAAGATAGTAAAAGTTATCGCACTGAAGAAGAAAAAGTAATGACAAGATTTAGAATTAAATATGAAATACTATCATTAAAAGTTTTCAATAATGCCTTAAAAAAAGATGAATTCGAAAATGCAATGAATAAAAAAATAAAAAATATAAGAAAAGATGAAACATATAAGTTAGAGGTAAATTATAAATTTAGGTATAAAAATATAAAGTAGTATTATTACTGCTTTTTTTCATATAATTATATAAGATGAATAAAATGAGATTAAAAAAAAGAATAAAATTTAATAAAATAAATATACTAATTATTACTATCACTATGATAATTATAGGGGTAGTTTTTGTCTTTAATTTTATAAATAAAAAAGCCTCTACTGTTATTATGAATTATGCTAGTTTAGAAGCCAAAAAACTTTCAAGTATTATTATTAATAAAGCAATATCAAAACATATTACCGAAAAAATTGCTCCTGAAGATTTATTTACCATTACTAAAGATTCAAATGGAGAAATTAAATCAATAGATTTTAATAGTAATGTAGTTAATAAATTTTTAACTGAAACAACTAATAGTATTCAAATAAATTTAAGAAACATCGAAAAAGGTGAAATAGATGCCTTGGAGTTTTCTGATAGTGTTCTTGTTGATTATGATAAGAAAAATTTAAAAAATGGTATTATATATGAAGTCAGTAGTGGTCTTATTTTTAATAATGCTCTTTTAAGTAATATTGGACCTAAGATACCTGTTAAAATAAGTTTACTTGGGGATGCGACTAGTAATGTTTCCAGTAAAGTAAAAAATTATGGAATAAACAATGCTTTAATAGAAGTGTTTGTAAATATATCAATAAAAGAAAAAGTAATATTACCATTTTATAAAAAAACAATAAAAATAGACTCTAAAGTACCAGTTGCAATAAAATTAGTTACTGGAACAGTGCCTAAATATTATGTTAGTGGTATAAATTCATCCACACTACCACTTGCGATTAATCTAGAAGAATAACCTTGAAAAAAATTAAATAAATATGTATAATTATATTAGGAACAATTAAATTAAAAATCTGTGGTTTGAGTCACCTCGAACCAGTTCATAAAGTGGTTGAAGTTAAATATAAACAAATTCATAGTGTGCTTCTTATTATACATTTAGATATGTAATAAGAAAATATAAATAGAAAGGGATCAATTGATATGAAAGTAAATAATATTTTTATAAGATTGATTATACGTGATATAAGTGAAAGTAATAATAAATAATATACCGTATGATGTAGTGAAAAATTATAGAAATGCTTTTGATAAACAAGAAGTAGAAAACATAATAACTGATTATTTTGAAGATTATGACTATATATTAGGAGATATTGCTTATAACAAACTTAGATTAAAAGGTTTTTGTGATAAAAAAAATAAACTGCATAACGAAATAAACGATATCAATCTATTAGATGATTATATTAAAAATAATTGTGCTTATGATTGTAAATATTTTTTGCTTAAAAAAAGTGAAAATGGTTTTACCCTTATGGAACTTTTAGGTGTAATTGTTATATTGTCATTGCTTATGATTTTACTTGTTCCAAATGTTTTGGAACAGTTAAATAATAAAAAAAGCGATATTAGTGATGTACAAAAACAAACAATTATGACAGCTGCGGAACTTTATGTTGATGAACATCCAAATTATTCTAATGGTTATGTGTGTCTACAAACTCTTATAAATGATGGCAAAATATCTAGTTTAGAAAATGTTATATCAAATGAAGACTTTGAAGGATATGGTGTAACTATAAAAAACAAAAGTGCAATGGATTTCAAAGAAATATCAGAGTGTTCTTGAATTAGTATAAAAAATATTATATAATAAATTTATTTTAGGGAGGTATTATGGATTACTTAATTGTATTTTTTAGTTGTTTTTTAGTTATATATTTATTATATTTACTGTTTATAGTACTTAGAAAAAAAGGACTTGAAAAATTTAAAACAAGTAAACAGTTAGAATATTTTAAAATTAAATTTAACTTAAATATGGACAAGATAAATTTTAAATCGTTCGCAAATACAGTATCTTTTACTAATGCTTTTATTATTGCTTTTGTGGTTACTGTAATTGATGGTATTGATAATTTAATATTAAAATTACTTGCGGGGTTTGTTATATTACTCCCTCTTATGTATTTTTTGTATTTATTTATTGGAAAGTATTATAAAAAGAAAGAAGGAAAATAGATGTATAATTTTAAAAATATAGAAAAGAAATGGCAAAATTATTGGAATGAAAATGAAACTTTTAAGGCAGTTACTAACGGTGATAAAGAAAAATATTATGTATTAGTAGAATTTCCTTATCCATCAGGAGCCGGTCTTCATGTAGGACACGTTAGGAGTTATACAGCATTAGATTCTCTTGCTCGTATGAAGAGACTGAAAGGATACAATGTATTATTTCCTATGGGATGGGATGCTTTTGGTGCCCCTGCAGAGCAATACGCTATTAAAAATCATATTCATCCAAAAGATGCGGTTAAAGAAAATATAAAGACTTTTAAAAAACAAATTGAAAGCATTGGTATATCATTTGATTGGAGTAGAGAATTTTCTACTACCGATCCTGAATACTATAAATGGACACAATGGC